>NZ_JBSGBK010000064.1:0-53070 GCF_053601215.1 Amycolatopsis sp. NPDC004772 | reverse complement strand
GCCGCCCGCTCGCGGGCCACCCGGGCGCCCGCCGGCAGCCGGGACATGATGGTCAGCGCGCTCAGGAACGTGCCGCCCGAGGGCATCCCGCCCGCCCGGACGTAACCGGCGAGCTGCAGCGGCACGCCTTCGGGCAGCTGCTGCACGGTGAACCACGCGCCGAGGTCGTGCGGGATCGAGTCGAACCCGCACGCGTGCACCAGCCGCGCCCCGGTCTCGCGGGCGCGCCGGTCGTGCGCCAGGTACATCCGGTCGACGAACTCGGGCTCGCCGGTCAGGTCGACGTAGTCGGTGCCCGCCTCGGCGCACGCGGCCACCAGCGGTTCGCCGTGCGTCAGGTACGGGCCGACGGTCGTGATCACCACCTTCGTGGCCTCCGCGACGGCGACCAGCGAGGCCCGGTCGCCGGAGTCGGCGACGAGCAGGTCGAGGGCGGCGAACCGGTCGTCGATCTCGGTGAGCAGTGCCCGGACGGCTTCGAGCTTGCCGCGGTTGCGCCCGGCCAGCGCCCAGCGCAGGTCCGCGGGCGCGTGCCGGGCCAGGTACTCGGCGGTCAGCCCGCCGGTGAACCCGGTGGCGCCGAACAGGACCACGTCGTACGCGCGCATGTCTGCTCCTTCGCTGGGACGTCGGCGCGCTCAGGTTACCCGCCGGTCACATCCCGGCGCCGGGTGAACTACCGGCGGGTACAGTGCCCCCTCGAACGCGAGGAGGCAACCGTGACCGAACGCTTCGGCAGCTATCAGAACGAGATCTACCTGCAGGGGCTCGGAGGTCAGCTGCCGCCGTGCTCGACCGACGCGACGAAGCTGGAAGCGTCGGCGCGCGAGCTCATGGCGCCCGGGCCGTTCTCCTACGTCGCGGGCGCGGCCGGCTCCGGCGCCACCGCCCGCGCCAACCGCGAGGCCTTCGACCGCTGGCGCGTCGTGCCCCGGATGCTGACCGGCGCCACCGACCGCGACCTGGCCACCACCGTGCTCGGCACCAGGCTGCCCGCCCCGGTGGCCGTCGCGCCGGTCGGCGTCCAGTCGATCGTCCACCCGGACGCCGAGCGCGCGACCGCCCGCGCCGCGGCATCGATCGGGCTGCCGTTCATCCTCTCGACGGCGTCGTCGACCGGCATCGAGGACGTCGCCGCGGCCAACGGCGACGGCCCGCGCTGGTTCCAGCTGTACTGGCCCGGCGACCCCGACGTCTGCGCGAGCCTGCTGACCCGGGCGAAGAACGCCGGCTACACCGCGCTGGTCGTCACCCTCGACACGTGGACGCTGGCCTGGCGACCGTCCGATCTGGACCAGGCCTACCTGCCGTTCCTCAAGGGGGAGGGCTGCGCCGTCCCGTTCACCGACCCGGTGTTCCGCGGCCTGCTGGAGAAGACGCCGGAAGAGGACCTGAACATGGCGATCCTGCGCTGGATCGGCATGCTCACCGGCACCGACCGGACGTGGGACCAGCTGCCGTTCCTGCGCGAGCACTGGGACGGCCCGATCGTCCTCAAGGGCATCCAGCACGTCGCCGACGCCCGCCGCGCGGCCGAAGCGGGCATGGACGGCATCGTCGTCTCGAACCACGGCGGCCGCCAGGTCGACGGCGCGATCGGCGCGCTGGAGGCACTCCCGGGCATCGTCGCGGCGGTCGGCGACCGGCTGGAGGTGCTGTTCGACTCGGGCATCCGCACCGGCGCCGACGTCCTCAAGGCGATCGCCCTGGGCGCCCGGACGGTCCTGGTGGGGCGCCCGTGGGTGTACGGCCTCGCCCACGCGGGTGAGGACGGCGTCCGGCACGTCCTGCGCAGCCTCCTGGCGGACTTCGACCTGACCATGGGGCTGTCCGGCCACCGCACCCTCGCCGACCTGGGCCCGGACTCGCTGCAGCGGACATGAGGTAACGAATCGGGAATTCCGGAGACAGCCGGGCCGGGGGCCGCTACATTTCTGCCTCACCACGGCCGCTCGGGGACGGACCGGTGGTTCCATCAGTCCTTTCACGAGGGGGTTTCCCATGTCTTCGATCATGATGCGGATCGGCGTGCTGTGCGCGGTGCTCGGGTTCGGCACCATCGTCCTCGAGCAGTTCGACTACGAGTTCCGGATCCTGTCCTGGGCCAGCGACATGCAGCCGTTCTTCGGCATCATCCTCGGCCTGGTCGGTCTCGCGCTGATCGGCGGCTCGGTGGCGCTGAGCCGCGCCAAGGCCGCGCCGCAGCCGCAGCAGCAGGCGCCGGTCCAGTCGCCGCAGCAGCCCGGCCAGCCCGGCTGAGCCCCAGCGCCCCAATGTGGCGTTGGTTGCGTCCAACGCACCGAACGCCACATTGGGTGCGTTGGACGCACCGAACGCCACATTGGGGCGCTTGAGGCGGGCCTCCGGGGTGCGCCCGGTCACGTAGCCGGGATATTCGGAGGCCCGGGTCGTCACGCACGGCTATCCTTGGACCAAGAATGTCCGAGCCATCCCCCTTCGCCGCGCTGCGTGCGCGCCTGCCCGAGCTCATGCCGCGTGACGAGCAACGGCTGCGCCGCCGGCTCGAAGGCGCCCGCAAAGCCCGCAACCGCGACTCCGTCCTCGCCCAGATCGCCGCCGACGTCGAGAAGGCCGAGCTGCGCGTCCAGTCGCGGCGCGAGAGCGTGCCCAAGATCGAGTACCCCGAAGAGCTGCCGGTCAGCAAGCTCAAGGACGAGATCGCCGCCGCCATCGGCCAGCACCAGGTCGTGATCGTCGCGGGGGAGACCGGCTCGGGCAAGACCACCCAGCTGCCGAAGATCTGCCTGGAGCTCGGCCGCGGCATCCGCGGCCAGATCGGGCACACCCAGCCGCGTCGGCTGGCCGCGCGCACGGTCGCCGACCGGATCGCGAGCGAGCTCCACACCGAGCTCGGCGACGCCGTCGGCTACAAGGTCCGGTTCACCGACCAGTCCGGGCAGGACACGCTGGTCAAGCTGATGACCGACGGCATCCTGCTCGCCGAGATCCAGACCGACCGCTCGCTGCGCCAGTACGACACGCTGATCATCGACGAGGCCCACGAGCGCAGCCTCAACATCGACTTCATCCTCGGCTACCTCAAGCAGCTGCTGCCGCGCCGCCCGGACCTCAAGGTCATCATCACCTCGGCGACGATCGACCCGGAGCGCTTCTCGAAGCACTTCGACGACGCCCCGATCGTCGAGGTCTCCGGCCGGACGTACCCGGTCGAGGTGCGCTACCGGCCGCTGGTCGACCCGGAGGACCCCTCCGAGGACGCCGGAGCCGCCGACGAGCGCGACCAGACCCAGGGCATCCTCGACGCCGTCGAGGAGCTGTGCGCCGAAGGCCCCGGCGACATCCTGGTGTTCCTCTCCGGCGAACGCGAGATCCGCGACACCGCGGACGTGCTCAACCGGGCGAACCTGCGCAACACCGAGGTCCTGCCGCTCTACGCGAGGCTGTCGTCGGCCGAGCAGCAGCGCATCTTCCAGTCCCACACCGGGCGGCGGGTCGTGCTCGCGACGAACGTCGCCGAGACGTCGCTGACCGTGCCGGGCATCAAGTACGTCGTCGACCCGGGCACCGCGCGGATCTCCCGCTACAGCCACCGCACCAAGGTGCAGCGGCTGCCGATCGAACCGGTGTCGCAGGCGTCGGCGAACCAGCGCAAGGGCCGCTGCGGCCGCACGTCCGACGGCATCTGCATCCGGCTCTACTCCGAAGAGGACTTCGAGAGCCGGCCCGAGTTCACCGATCCCGAGATCCTGCGGACCAACCTCGCGTCGGTCATCCTGCAGATGACGTCGCTGGGCCTGGGGGACATCGCCGCGTTCCCGTTCGTCGAGCCGCCGGACCGCCGCCAGGTCAGCGACGGCATCGGCCTGCTGCAGGAGCTGGGCGCGTTCTCCTCGACCGGGTCCGACCGCAGCCTGACCGACATCGGCCGCAAGCTCGCGCAGCTGCCGGTCGACCCGCGGATGGGCCGGATGGTCCTGGAGGCGGCGAAGAACGGCTGCGTCCGCGAAGTGATGATCATCGCCGCCGCGCTGTCCATTCAGGACCCCCGCGAGCGGCCGGCCGAGAAGCAGCAAGCAGCCGACCAGCAACACGCTCGGTTCGCCGATCCGACGTCGGACTTCCTGGCCTACCTGAACCTCTGGGAGTACGTCGCCGAGCAGCAGAAGGCGTTGTCCGGCAACCAGTTCCGCCGGATGTGCCGCACCGAGTACCTGAACTACCTGCGGTTGCGCGAGTGGCAGGACATCTTCAGCCAGCTGCGTCAGCTGGCCAAGCCGCTCGGCATCTCGTTGAACACGAACACGGCCCCGGCCGACCCGCAGCGCGTGCACACGTCGCTGATCGCCGGGCTGCTGTCGCACATCGGGCTCAAGGACCCGGCCAAGGGCGACTACCTGGGCGCGCGCGGCGCCCGCTTCGGCGTGTTCCCGGGCTCGGCGCTGTTCAAGAAGCAGCCGCGCTGGGTGATGTCGGCGGAGCTGGTCGAGACGTCCCGGCTGTGGGCGCGGGTCAACGCGCGCATCGAACCCGAGTGGGTCGAGCCGCTGGCGCAGCACGTCGTGAAGCGGTCCTATTCCGAGCCGCACTGGGAACGCAAGCAGGGCGCGGTGATCGCGACGGAGAAGGTGACGCTGTACGGCGTCCCGCTGATCGCCGACCGCCGCGTCAACTACGGCCGGATCGACCCCGAGATGTCGCGGGCGCTGTTCATCCGGCACGCGCTGGTGGAGGGGGACTGGCAGACGCGCCACCACTTCTTCGCCGAGAACCGCGCGCTGCTGGAAGAGGTCGAAGACCTGGAAAACCGGGCACGGCGGCGGGACATCCTGGTCGACGACCAGACGCTGTACGAGTTCTACGACGCGCGGGTCCCGGCGGACGTCGTCTCGGTGCGTCACTTCGACAGCTGGTGGAAGAAGGCGCGCCACGAGCAGCCGGACCTGCTCTCGTTCGAGAAGTCCATGCTCATCAACGAAACGGCGGGCGGCGTCCGCGAGGGCGACTACCCGGACTCGTGGACGCAGGGCACGCAGGTCTTCAAGCTGACCTACCAGTTCGAGCCGGGCGCGGACGCCGACGGCGTCACCGTGCACGTCCCGCTGCCGGTGCTCAACCAGGTGACGCCGGACGGGTTCGACTGGCAGGTGCCGGGGCTGCGCGCGGAGCTGGTCACCCAGCTGATCAAGTCGCTGCCGAAGGCGTTGCGCCGCAACTTCGTCCCCGCGCCGGACACGGCTCGGGACGTCCTTTCGCGAGTGTCCCCTTCGGACGGTCCGCTGCTGGAGGTCCTCGGGCGCGAACTGCGTAATCTGCGGGGCATCACGGTGCCGTATGCGGACTGGGACCTGGCTTCGGTGCCGGAGCACCTGAAGATGACGTTCCGGGTCGTGGACGAGCGCGGCAAGCGCGTCGCCGAGGGCAAGGACGTCGCGGAACTGCAGCGGCGGCTGGCGCCGAAGGTGCGTGAGACGATCTCCAAGGCGGCCAACACGCTGGAGAAGGCCGGGCTGACGAAGCCGTCGTTCGGGGCGCTGCCGCACGTTTTCGAGTCGAAGCAGCGCGGTCACGACGTCAAGGCGTACCCGGCGCTGGTCGACGAGGGCGCTTCGGTGGCCGTGCGGCTGCTGGACACCCCGGCCGAGCAGGAACACGCGATGTGGGCGGGCACCCGGCGGATGCTGCGGCTGAACCTGAACTCGCCGATGAAGTTCATCACGCGGTCGCTGTCCAACTCGTCGAAGCTGGTGCTGAACCGGAACCCGCACGGCAGCGTCGCGGCGCTGCTCGAGGACTGCGTCGACTGCGCGGTGGACGCCCTGATGGCCGCGGGCGGCGGTCCGGTGTTCGACGAGACCGGCTTCAAGGTGCTGCTGGAGAAGGTCCGCGCGGGCCTGCACCCGCAGGTGCTCGACGTGCTGACGGACGTGGAGAAGATCCTCCGCGCGGCGAACGACGTCGAGGTGGCCCTGCCGTCGGCGCGGGGTCCCGCCGAGTCGCTGTCCGACATCCGCGCCCAGCTGGCCGGCCTGGTGTACCCGGGTTTCGTGACGGCGACCGGCGCCGGGCGGCTCCGCCACGTCGTCCGGTATTTGCAGGGGATCTCGCGACGGCTGGAGAAACTTCCCACCGAGCCGACGCGCGACCTGCAGCGGACCGCGGACATCGCGTGGATCCAGGGCGAGTACGCCGACGCGGTGGCATCGCTGCCGCCGGGGACGTCGTCACCGGCGCTGAACGAGGTGCGGTGGATGATCGAAGAGCTGCGGGTGTCGTTCTTCGCCCAGACCTTGGGCACGGCGCACCCGGTGTCGCTCAAGCGGATCACGAAGGCCATCGACGACGCGTTGGCCTAGTCGATCATCGTTCCAGGCCACCGAAACCCGGAATGTCCGGCCTCGAACTTCCTTCGGTTGACCGCGGTGCACCGCGGGACAAGCCTGGGTCGGCCGGAGACCTTCGCGCCGGCCGCGCACGCGGCCGCCGAGCCGCGGCACAACGTCCCGAATCCGCTGCTCAAGGAGCAGTTCGCCGACGCGCAACATCGTCGCCGGGTCGAACGACTACCGGCTGTACAACACCCGCGAAGCCCGCAACGATTCGGGCGGCTTCGCCTACACGTCGTTCGACGGCGGCCGGACCTGGGCGAACGTCCAGCTGCCGCACCTGGACCACCCGACCGGGGCGCCCGCCCCACTGTCCTATATGGACGAGCCGGTGACCCGGCCATCGCGTTCGGGCCGCACAACACGGTGTACTACGCGACGCTGGTGTTCAGCCGGGCCGAGGTGCCGGACGACCAGCAGCTCGCCGGCGGCATCGCGGTGTCGGTGTCCCACGACGGCGGCCGCAGCTTCGGCGACCCGGCGATCCTGCACCTCGACGGCGTCACCCCGGCGGAGTGGATCGCCGCGGACCCGGTGTCCGGCGACGTCTACGTGACGTGGACGCAGTTCACCTACGACGCGTCCGGCGCGTTCGTCGAATCGCCGATCGTGCTGTCGAAGTCCCGCGACTTCCAGGTGGCGTACGAGACGTCGGTCTGCGCGACGGCGGCGTGCGACCGGCCGGCCGACCACGACGCGGTGGTGGTGGCGACCTCCCGCGACGGCGGCCGGACGTTCCGGCACGCCGAAGTGGGGCTCGACTTCGACTTCCCGGTCGATGAAGACGTCGCCAACAACGCGCTGACCGGCGAGAACTTCCGCGTCAACAGCTTCCCGCAGCTGACGTACGACCGCGTGACGGACCACCTGTGGGTGACCTGGGCCGACGACCGCAACGGAACGTACCGAGACGGCGAGTCGGTGAAGACGAACGGAGACGCGTTCCTGAGCGGGTCCGGCGGCCGGCACGGCTGGTCGAAGCCGGTGAAGATCGGCTCGGGCGCCGACGAGGTGTTCCCGGCGGTGGCGGCGTTCGGCGGGCGCGTCGCGGTGACGTCGTACACGCGCGCGTACGACCCGAACGGCATCGGCCTGGACTACGCGTACGCGACCGGCTGGGGCGACGGCTTGTCCCCGCTGCGCAGGATCACGACGCAGACGGCAAACCCGCAGGTCCAGTTCGTGTCGACGGGAGCGGAGACGGGCAAGGAGCTGCAGGGCGTGTTCATCGGCGACTACACGGCCGCGGCGGTCGGCGCGGACTTCCGGCTGCACCCGGTGTGGACGGACTTCCGCGGCAACCCGGGCCGGACCCTGCCGAACCAGGACGTCGGAACGCAGACCCTCCCGATGTTCCCGTAGCGGGTGAGCGGGGCCGGCCGCAGCGCCTCGGGCGGCGGCCGGCCCGGCGCACCCGGCGGGCCGGTTCGCGTGATGGGGCACCGGCTTCGCGTGATTGAGGCCGGAACTCGCGTGATTGAGGCCGGAACTCGCGTGATTGGCGGGGCATCACGGTTACTTGGCGTCGGCGTAGGTGTCGACCGCTGCGGTCTGCATCGGGAAACGGACCGGGCACGCCGGGCCGAACAGCATGCGGGCCGCCTCCGTCACCGAATCCTCGATGGACTGGGCGACGGAGGCGGCCAGCTCGGCCGGGGTGTGGACGATCACCTCGTCGTGCTGGAAGAACACCAGGTGCGCCGGCGCGGGCAAGCGGGTGCGCAGCGTGGCCAGCATCACCGCCGTCATGTCCGCCGCGCTCGCCTGGACGACGAAGTTGCGCGTGAACCGGCCCCAGCCCCTCGAAGCCCGCCGGGCCTTCAGCTCGCCGGCTTCGTCCGAAGCCAGCCCGCCGGTCAACGCGCGCCAGGCCGCCGACGGCGCCGGCGAAGTGCGCCCCAGCCGGGACCGGACGCGCTCGCCGCGTTCGCCCGCCTGCGCCGCATGCTCCACATAGGACACCGCGTCCGGGAACCGCTGCCGCAGCAAGCCCAGCAGGGGACCCGCCTCGCCGGACGTGCCGCCGTACATCGCCGACAGCATCGCGATCTTCGCCCGGGCCCGGTCGTCGCGGTCGTCGTTCGCGGCCGGGACCCAGCGCGCGCCCGAGAACAGCGCCTCGCCCAGGCGCGCGTACAGGTCCGTCGCCGCCGCGACGTCGGCCAGCCGGCGGTCGCCCGACAGCGCCGTGAGCACCCGGGGCTCCAGCTGGGCCGCGTCCGCCACCACCAGCTTCCAGCCCGGGTCCGCGCGCACGCACGTCCGCAGCACCTTCGGGATCTGCAGCGCCCCGCCGCCGCGGCTGGCCCAGCGCCCGGACACCACGCCGCCGACGACGTAGTGCGGCCGGAACCGGCCGTCCGTGACCCACTCTTCGAGCCACGCCCACCCGTTCGCCGCGAACAGCCGCGACAGCTCCTTGTACTCCAGCAACGGCCCGACCGCGGGGTGGTCGATCCCCTTCAGCAGGTACTTCCGCGCCGCCGGCACCTCGATCCCCTCGCGGGCCAGCGCGCGGACCACGCTCGGCGGCGAGTCCGGGTTCACCGGCCGCCCGCCGAACGCCTCGCTGATCTTCGCCGCCAGCTCGACCAGCGCCTTCGGCCGCTGCCCGGCGGGCACCCGCGGCCCCAGCCGCGCCGCCAGCAGCTCCTCGTGCACGTCGGCGCGCCACGGCAGGCCGTCAGCCGACATCTCCGCCGCCGCCAGCGCGCTCGCCGACTCCGCGGCCAGCAGCAGCCGCATCCGGTCCGGGTGCTCGACCGCCGCCACCCGGCGCTCCTGCTCGGCGAGGACGCGCCGGACCGCCGTGACGACCGTCACGCCCTCGGGCAGCGTCGGCACGCGCGTCTCGAACAGCGTCGGCTGCGCCAGCTCGACCGCCGCCGAATCCGGTGGCGGCTCCTCGCCGTTCGCCCTGGCCCAGGCCGCGCGCAGGCTCCGCGACTGCGTCTCCGCGCCCTCGTACGCCAGCAGGAGCCCCTCGGCCAGCTCGAGGTCGTAGCAGCGGCGCACCCGCAGCCCGGCCGCCATCAGCACCGGGTACGTCCGCTCCACCGACGGAAACACCCACCGCGGCGCCAGCGAGGTCTCCAGCTCCCGCGCCAGCTCCGCGAAAGCCGCCTGGTCCAGGCCGGACACCGTGTCCGACGACGTGTGCACGGTGAAGCTCCCGTCCTCCTCTCGCCCCGCAATGACCTGCACTCCGACATCATGCCGACCACCACCGACAGTTTCCGCCCGCTCGCGGGCTGGTGCGTTCGGCCTACCCTTGGTTTACTCTCCGGTAGCTCCCATACCGCCGGTACGGCGCTAGCTCTCTTCCCCGCAGCAACGGAGGTGCCTGGATGAGCCTGGTCGCGCTCGCCACCACGGTGGCGGACAAGGTGACCGAGACGGTGCGCAGCGTCGACGTGATGCGGCGGGCGGGCCTGGTCCCCTTCCCCAGGGTCGACGAAGGCGTCCGTTCGCTGGTCGCGTTGCGGAAGTTCGGCCCGTTCGCCGGCGCCAACCACATCTCCGCCCGCCGCGACCCGGCCGCCGTCGGCATCGTCGACGAGCTCGGCCCGCTCACCTACAAGCAGCTCGACGACCAGTCGAACGCCCTGGCCAGGGCCTGGTCCGAGCGCGGCATCCGGCCCGGCCAGGTCGTCGCCGCCCTCTGCCGCGACCACCGCGGCCTGGTCATCACGATGGCCGCGTCGGGCAAGCTCGGCGTCCGCCTGCTGCTGATGAACACCGGGTTCGCGAAGCCGCAGCTGGCCGACGTCGCCCAGCGCGAAGGCGTCACGGCGCTCGTCTACGACCAGGAGTTCACCGGCCTGCTTGACGCGATCCCCGACGGGGTCGACCGCTACCTCGCCTGGGTCGACCCGGGCTCGGACCTGACCGACCGGACCGTCCCGGTGCTCGACGAGATCATCGCCAGCACCGACGACCGGCCGTGGCCCGCGCCGGCCAAGCCGGGCGGGTTCGTGCTGCTGACCAGCGGCACCACCGGCACGCCGAAGGGCGCGCCGCGGCCGCACACCTCCGCGCTGGCGTCGGCGCAGTTCCTCGACCGGATCCCGCTGCGGTCCAACGAGGCCACCTACATGGGCGCGCCGCTGTTCCACGGCACCGGCCTCTCGCAGTTCATCCTGTCCTTCGCGCTCGGCTCGAAGGTCGTCATGCGCCGCAAGTTCAACCCCGAGGAGGCGCTGCGCGGCGTCGCCGAGCACAAGTGCACCGCCCTCGTGCTGGTGCCGACCATGCTGCAGCGCATCGTCGACCTGCCCAAGGACGTCCGGCAGAAGTACGACACGTCCGCGCTGCGGATCATCTTCGTCGCCGGCTCGGCGCTCTCGCCGGACCTGGGCAACCGCGCGAACGAGGCGTTCGGCCCGGTCGTGCACAACCTGTACGGCTCGACCGAGGTCGCGGTGGCCACGGTCGCGACGCCGGAGGACTGGGCGAAGGCCCCGGGCACGGTCGGCCGCGCGCCGGTGGGCTGCAAGGTGGCGCTGTACGACGAAAAGGGCGTCCGGATCACCGAGCCGCACGTGACCGGCCGCGTGTTCGTCGGCAGCGGGCTCAGCTTCGGCGGCTACACCGACGGCCGCCACAAGGAGATCATCGACGGCCTGCTCTCCAGCGGCGACGTCGGCCACTTCGACGAGGACGGCCTGCTGTTCATCGACGGCCGCGACGACGAAATGATCGTCTCCGGCGGCGAGAACGTGTTCCCGATCGAGGTGGAGAACCTGCTGGTCGAGCGCGAGGACGTGATCGAGGCGGCGGTGATCGGCGTCGAGGACCCGGAGTTCGGGCAGCGGCTGAAGGCGTTCGTCGTGCGAGCCGAAGGCGCGTCGCTGGACGCCGACGAGATCCGCGACTACGTCAAGGCGAACCTGGCCCGCTACAAGGTGCCGCGGGACGTCGAGTTCCTGGACGAGCTGCCCCGCAACGCCACCGGAAAGGTCCTCCGCACCAAGCTGCAGTAACAACCGAGGGCCGGGGGCTTCGCCACCCGGACCCCCGCAAAGCGGTCATGACCCACGCTGCACGTTGACGACCCGCCAGCGCCCGTCCCGGCGCTCGGCGACCACCGTGCAGGCGACGCCGTCGCGGTGCCCGGTCGCAACGCCGACCGACGGCGTCACCTGCAGGCGCGTCCAGCGGAACGCGCCCGCGGGGACGCGGCCGGGCCACCCCGCCTTGCCGAGCACGCGCCCGGCCGGGCCGTCGCCGCGGAAGCCGTCGGCGAGCAGCGGCGCCAAGGCCTCGGTGTCGCCGTCCGCGTCGGCGTCCCGCCAGCGGGCCAGCAGTTCCTCGAACGTCTCCACGATCCGAAGGTCGCAGGCGCGCCCGTGCGCAACATCGGCCACCTGGCCGAGATCCGCTGGCAGACTGGCCGGGTCATGACTGCGACGAAACTCCTCCCGGCGGGCACGGTCACGATCCTCTGCGCCGGCGACGCCGCCCCCGCCGTCTTCACGACCCCGGCCGAGGCGCTCGCGGCGCTGACCGGCGGCCCGGCGGCGGTGCACACCGGCGACGTGCTGATCCGCGACGACGGCACGCCCACCGGCCCGGCCGTCCGCCGCTGCGAACAGCTACGCGCGCTGGCGGACGAGGGCCGCATCCTCGTGTCGGCCCGCGCCGCGGCGGGTCTCGGGGACGCCGTGCCGCTGCACGACCTCGGCGTCCACCGCCTGCCGGACCTCATCGCGCCCGAGCGCGTCTTCGAGCTCGGCGGGACACCCGGGCCGCTGCGCTCGCTCGACGCCGTCCCCAACAACCTCCCGGTGCAGCTGACCGGCTTCGTCGGCCGCGACACCGAGGTCGCCGAAGTCCGGCGGCTGCTCGCCGGCACGCGCCTGGTGACCCTCTCCGGCCCCGGTGGCAGCGGCAAGACGCGGCTGGCCGCCCAGGTCGCGGCCGGGGGCGAGTGGCCCGACGGTGTCTGGTGGGTGGAGCTCGACGCCGTCACCGACGTCGCCGAGCGGGTCGCCGCGACGCTCGGCGTGCCGGTGGAACCCCAGGTCGGCGCGGCCCGCTCGGTCGCGACGCACCTGCGCGACCGGCGGGTGCTGCTCTGCCTCGACAACTGCGAGCACGTCCTCGACGGCGCCGCCGAGGTCGCGGTCGAGCTGCTGCGGTCCTGCCCCGAGGTCGCGGTGCTGACGACCAGCCGGGAGCCGCTGGACGTGCCGGGGGAGACGGTGTGGCGGGTGCCGCCGCTGGCCGTCGAGGACGCCGCCGCGCTGTTCGTCGAGCGCGCGGGCGCGGTCCGGCCGCTGTTCACCCTGGACGCCTCCAGCGCGGCCGCCGTCCGCTCGATCTGCACCCGGCTCGACGGCATCCCCCTGGCCGTCGAACTGGCTGCCGCGTGGCTGGGAACGCTGACCCCGCACCAGATCGACGCCGGCCTCGACGACCGGTTCGCTTTGCTGACGCGTGGCCCGCGCGGGGTGCCGGCGCGGCAGCGGACCCTCGAGGGCTCGATCGCGTGGAGCCACGACCAGCTCGACGCGCAGGACCGGGCGGTGTTCCGGCGGCTCGCGGTGTTCGCCGGCGGGTTCACCTTGGCCGCGGCGGGCGGCCCGGCGGTGCTGCCCGCGCTCGGCCGGCTCGTCGACAAGTCCTTGGTCCTGGCCGAAGACGGCCGCTACCGGCTGCTGGAAACGCTCCGCGAGTACGCGGCCGCCCGGCTGGCCGAGGCGGGGGAGACCGACGCCGTCCGCGACCGCCACCTCGACCACTACCTGGCCCTGGCCGAAGCCGCCGAGCCCGACCTCGACCGCGACAAGGACGCCTGGCGGGCCCGGGTGGAGCCCGAGCGCGACAACCTGCGCGCGGCGCTGGAATGGGGTCTGGCGCAGGAAGATCCCGCGCGGGGCCGCCGGCTCGCGGCCGCCGTCGCGTGGCTGTGGAACCTGCACGGCCGCGGCCACGAGGGCCTGGCGTACCTCAGGCGCGCGGTGGCCCGCTGCCCGGACGACCGGACGCCGGTGCAGGCCCGGCTGCTGACCGGAATAGGCCTGGTGGCGGACACGACCGCGCCGTTCGACGTCGAAGCGGCCCGGCAGGGCCTGGACCTGGCCACCGAGCTCGGCGAAGCGGACCTGCGCGCGCGGTGCCTCGCCCTGACGGCGCTCGGTCACCTGTACACGGACTTGGACACCGCCTGGGACCTCGCCGTCGAAGCCGGCCAGGAGGCCGACGGTTTCGCGCGGGACAGTGCGTTGATGCTGCGCGGAATCATCCGGACCATCCGGGACCGCCACGACGATGCGGCGCCCCTGCTCGCCGAGGCGGCTCAGGGGCTCCTCCGGCGCGGCGACCGCGGGCTCGCCTCGACCGTCCTCAGTGTGCAGTCGGCGAGCGCGCTGGCGGCGGCGGACCTGCCGAGGGCGCGTTCGCTTGCGCTGCAAGCCGTCGACGTCGCCGCACCGCTGAGGGACTTCCACCGCGCCAACACGACGTTGTGCCGCTTGGCGCAGGTGCACTGCGCGGCCGGTGACGTCGACGCCGGGTTCCGGGTGATGGAGCCGTTCCTGCGGCTGCTCGAAACGGCGGGCGACGTCTTCGTGCCGGGGATGGCGAATGTGCTGGGGCAGCTGCATTGGCGGCGGGGCGAGTGCGAAGAGGCGTTGCGCTGGTTCGAGCGCGAGGCCGTGCCCGGGACGTACATGGCTGCGCAGGGGCTGCCGGAACGCGGGGCGCTTCTGCGTCGGCTCGGCCGGCTCGACGAGGCCGCGGAGGTCCTGGACACCGCCGTCGAGCTCGCTCGGCGCTGGTCGCTGCCGTCGCCGTTGGCGGACGCCCTGGACGAGCAGGGGCACCTGGCGGAGCCGGCGCAGGCAGCCGAACTGCACTACGAAGCGCTGAGCCTCCGCCTCGACCACGGCCTCCGGCTGGGGGTCCTGGCGAGCCTGGACGCGCTGACGGCGTTGTTCGCGCGCAGTGGCCGGGAGGCCGACGCCGCGCGGGTGTCCGTGTCGGCTTCGCAGGCCCGGGCCGAACTGGGCGTTCCGCGGCGTCCGTTCGAGCAGGCGGAGCTGGCGACCTCCGAACCGCCGATGGCCCTCGACGACGTGGTCGCGTTCGTCCGCCGGACCCGGGGCTCGCGCGGCCGCCCGTCGAGCGGCTGGGGAAGTCTGACGCCGACGGAGCTCGAGGTGGTGAAGCTGGCGGCGGAGGGGTGCACCAACCCGGAGATCGGGGCGCGGCTGTTCATGAGCCGCGGCACGGTGAAGACGCACCTGGCCCACGTCTACGCGAAGCTGGGGATCGCGAACCGCACCGAACTGGCCACCCTCGCGGCGGCTCGCCTGGGCTGAAGTCAGTCCCAGTCGATGCCGAAGACCCCCGGCCCGAAGTCGAACGTCACCGCGTGCACGCCGTCCGCCCCGTCCAGCTTCAACGCCCGCCGTGCCAACGTTCCGTCCGCTCCGTTGCGCGAATACTGCCAGCAACGCTCCGGTGCCGTTCCCCGCGCGAAGCGGACCTCCAGCAAGTACTCCCGCACCGGGCGGCGGAACTCGCGGTAGTGCGTGTTGCGGCACTCGGGGTACGGCGGGCCGCTGTTGGTCAGCGTGTACTCGATCAGGTGGGTCTCGCCGCGGTTGATCGGCTGGTCGAAGAGGAGTTCGGTGACGAGGAGGCCGTGGGCCTCGTCGATCTCCGCGCGGCCGATCCGGCAGTTGCGCACCGCGTGCAGCTCCGGGACGCCCGCCGCCGGGTCGTCCTGGGTGTACACCAGCAGCCAGCGGTCCTGGCCGTCCGCGGCCGACTGGAACACCGCGCGGGCCGTCACCGCGCGCTGGCCGCCGTCCTCGGCGATCTCGCACAGGTCGTGCAGGCCGACCATCTTCAGCGGCTGCTGGCGGTCGAGCGCGTGCGGCGCGCCCACCTTCTCCAACAGCGGCTGCAACACCTCACGCGGGAACGACAACGGCTCGCCGCCGGCCTGGCGCTTGCCAGCGCCGCCGCGCGGGCGGGGCGGGGGCAGCAGCCCGAGCAGGGAACCGGCGGGGACGTCGAGGATTTCTTCCAGCGTGCGCACCGCCGAAAGCGAGCTCTGCCGCTCCGGCTGTCTTTTGCCCGATTGCCAATAACTGAGGGCTGTCACGCTGACGACGACACCGCGGGCCCGCAGCCGCGCCTGGATCCGGTCGAGCGAGAGGCCGCTGGTGGCGATGGCCGCGCGCAGCCGGATGGCGAATTCGGTGCGCCCGTTCTCCTGGCCGTCACCCACCGTGCTGCCCGCCATCGCTGAAATCCCGACCCGCCCCATGCCGTCCCCCGACGATCCCCGACACGGAGCACGTTAGCAGTTTTCCACGCGGTCTCCGCCCCCCTCTTCGGCCGTGCCGCCGGGGCCGCCACTCGGGCGAACGGGCTAGTACTGGCAACTGTGAACCATTGCCCCGGCCTGGGCCGACGCGCTTGTATGACTTGCCTGCGCCGGTGGCACCGCCTCCCCCTCACGGCCCACCCGGGCGCAGGTGTGACCGGCCGCGCGAGCGGTTCCGGCTCCGGTTCACCCGGCCGAGTTGTGCGACCGGCCGAGGTGACCGCGCGATGACCGGTGGCCCGGCGACGCCCCCAGCGCCGGGCCACCGGTCTTGTTACCAGCGGGTAGGCTCCCCTCATGGTCCTCCGGCAGAACATCCTCATCACCGGCGCGAGCAGCGGGCTGGGCGAAGGCATGGCCCGCCAGTTCGCGGCGAAGGGGCGCAACCTCGCGCTGTGCGCCCGGCGCACCGAACGGCTCGAGAAGCTGACCGCCGAGCTGACCGCGGCGCACCCGGGGATCAAGGTCGTCACGCGCACCCTCGACGTCACCGACCACGACCGCGTGTTCGCCGTCTTCGAGGAGTTCCGGGCCGACCTCGGGTCCCTCGACCGGGTGATTGTGAACGCCGGGCTCGGGAAGGGGCAGCGGGTCGGCACCGGCCGGTTCGACGCCAACCGCCAGACCCTCGAGGTCAACTTCGTCGCGGCTGCCGCCCAGATCGAGGCCGCCGCGGGGATCTTCCGTGAGCAGGGCGCCGGCCACCTCGCCGTCATCTCCTCGTTCAGCGCCCTTCGCCCGTTCCCGGGCAAGCTGACCGCGTACGCCGCGTCGAAGGCCGGGATCTCGGCGTTCGTCGACGGCACCCGGATCGAGCTGAAGCGCCAGGGCATCGCCGTCACCGACGTGCGGCCCGGCTACATCGAATCGGAGATGAACGACCGGATCGGCCGGAACCCGTTGCTGGCCAAGGCCGGCACCGGCGCCCGCGCGCTGGCCAAGGCGATCGAGGCCGAGCGCGCCCGGGCCTACGTCCCGGCGTGGCCGTGGGTGCCGCTGAGCGTCGTCATGCGCGTGGTGCCGGCCGCGCTGCTGCGGAAGTTCTCGTGAACGCCCCGGTCGAGGTCCGCGCGGAGGACGCCTTCGACGCGGGCGCGGTGCACGCCTGGCTGAGCGCGAAGGTCGAGGGCCTCGGCGACGAGCCGCCGCACGTCCGGCAGTTCCCCGGCGGCGCGTCCAACCTGACCTACCTGCTGACGTACCCGGACCGTGAGCTGATCCTGCGCCGCCCGCCCGCCGGGCACAAAGCGGCGTCCGCGCACGATATGCGGCGCGAGTACCGCGTCCAGCACGCGCTGAAGCCGGTGTTCCCGTACGTGCCGCGGATGGTGGCGTTCGGCGACGACCCGGCCGTGCTCGGCGGCGACTTCTACGTCATGGAGAAGCTGGACGGCCTGATCCTGCGCGGCGACCTGCCGCCGGGGATGACGCTGACGCCGGAGCAGGCACGCGAGCTGTCCGGCAAGGTCGTCGACCGGCTGGTCGACCTGCACGCCGTCGATGTCGAGAAGGCCGGCCTGGCCGACCTCGGCAAGGGCGCCGGGTACGTCGAGCGGCAGATCCGCGGCTGGTCGGAGCGGTACGTGGCGGCGCGCACGGACAACGTCGGCGACTTCGCCGAGGTGCGCGCGTGGCTGGCCGCGAACCAGCCCGGCGAGGTCAAGATCTGCTTGATCCACAACGACTACCGGCTCGACAACCTGGTCTTGGACGGCCCGGCGACGCTCACCATCACCGGCGTCCTCGACTGGGAGATGGCCACCCTCGGCGACCCGCTGATGGAGCTGGGCAGCATGCTGGCCTACTGGGTCCAGGCCGGCGACGACGGCGTCATGCACACGAGCCGCCGCCAGCCGACCCACCTGCCCGGCATGTTCACCCGCGAGGAGTTCGTCGCGCGCTACGCCGAGAAGACCGGGCTGGCGATCGGCGACTGGCGGTTCTACGAGGTCTACGGCCTGTTCCGGCTCGCCGCGGTGCTGCAGCAGCTGTACCGCCGCTTCAGTGACGGCGCCACCCGCAACCCGGCGTTCAAGGACTTCTGGCAGTTCGTCAACTACCTCGACTGGCGCTGCCGCGAGATCATCGCGAAGGGGAGCGTGTAGTGGGCGCGATCTACCTGGTCCGCCACGGACAGGCGTCCTTCGGCGCGGCGGACTACGACGCGCTGTCCCCGCGCGGCTTCGAACAGTCCACTGTGGTCGGCGCGGAGCTGCTGCGGCGCGGGGTGGTCTTCAGCCAGGTCCGGTCCGGCTCGCTGGCCCGGCAGCGGGACACCGCGGCGACGGCGCTGAAGGTGCTCGGCAGCGACGTCCCGGTGGCCGAGGACCCGCGCTGGAACGAGTACGACCACGTCGACATCGCGCTGCACCACGCCGGCGGGGCGCCGCAGGAGGATTCGCGGGCCTACCAGGGTGTCCTGGACGCGGCCCTGACGGCGTGGACGTCGGCCGGTGCCGACGGCCCGTGCGCCGAGACCTGGCCGGCGTTCCTCGCGCGGTGCCGGGAAGCGCTGGCCGACCTCGTGGCGTCGCTGGGCAAGGGGGAGCACGCGGTGGTGTTCACCTCCGGCGGCGTGATCGCGACGATCTGCGGTGCCCTGCTGGGGACGCCCGAAGCCGGGCTGCTCAAGCTCAACCGCGTCACGGTCAACGGCGGGATCACCAAGCTGGTGTCCGGCCGCGGCGGCGTCACGATGCTGTCCTTCAACGAGCACCCGCACTTCGAGGCGGACGCGGCCTCGTTGCTCACCTATCGCTAGGAGGTACCGATGCGGTTCGGCGAGGTCACGCTGCACCCGGTGAACGGCCACGGCCCGGAGGACGTCGTGGTCGACGCCGAGGGCCGGATCTACACCGGCGTCGACGACGGCCGGATCCTGCGCCTGTCGCCGGACGGCCGGCGCATCGACGTCGTCGCCGACACCGGCGGCCGCCCGCTCGGGCTGGAGCTGTACGGCGAAGACGAGCTGCTGGTCTGCGACGCGCGGGCCGGCCTGCTGGTGGTCCCGCTGGCGGGCGGTTCGCCCTCGGTGCTGGCCACTTCGGCGCTGGGCCTGGACTTCGTGTTCTGCAACAACGCGGCGGTGGCGTCCGACGGGACGGTCTACTTCACGGATTCCTCCCGCCGCTTCGGCATCGACAACTGGCGCGACGACCTGATCGAGCAGACGGCGGGCGGCCGCCTGCTGCGCCGCACCCCGGACGGCAGGATCGACCTGCTCCTGGACGGCCTCCAGTTCGCCAACGGCGTCGCGCTGGCCCCGGACGAGTCGTTCGTCGCGGTGGCGGAGACCGGCGCGTTCCGCGTGTCCCGGGTGTGGCTGGAAGACGGCCGGTCCGACGTCCTCGCCGACGGCCTGTGGGGCTTCCCGGACAACATCTCGACGGGCACGGACGGCCTGATCTGGATCACCCAGGCGTCCCCGAAGGTGGCGGCGCTGGACGTGGTGCGCCGGCTCCCGGCCTTCCTGCGGGCGGGGGTCCGCCGGTTGCCGGCGTCGCTGCAGCCCTCGCCGGGACGTGAGGTGGGTGTCCTGGGTGTCGCCGCGGATGGCCGCGTCGTGCGCGAGCTGCGCGGCGAGATCGACGGGTTCCACATGCTGGTGGGCGTCCGCGAGTGGCAGGGGCAGCTCTACTTCGGGTCGTTGGAGGAGTCGGCGGTCGCGGTGACGCCGGCCGCCGGGTGACGCTGAGGCGGCGCGCCCTGAGCGGGCTCAGCGGCCCGTCCAGCGAGGCTCCCGCCCCGCGGTCCAGGCCGCGTAAAACTCCTTGTGGTCCTTCGCCGTCATCAGCAGCGCCTGGGTGATCGCCTCCAGCTCGATCGCGCTGCCCAGGTCCATGTCCAGCTCGCGGGTCAGCAGCACCTTCGTCGTCGCGTACGCCAACGCCGGCCCGTCCGCCAGGCGGCGCGCCAACGCCGAAGCCTCCGAAGCCAGCGACGCGTCGGGGACCACCTGCGAAGCCAGCCCGATCTCCGAAGCCCGCGCCGCCGATACCTTGTCGCCCAGCATCAGCAGCTCCGTCGCCCGGCCCAGGCCGACCAGGCGCGGCAAGAGGTACGCCGATCCCATGTCCGCCCCGGCCAAGCCCACCTTCGTGAACAGGAACGCGAACTTCGCCGACTCCGCCAGCAGCCGGAAGTCGCTGGCCAGCGCGATCACCGAGCCCGCGCCCGCCGCCACTCCGTTCACCGCCGCGATCACCGGGATCGGGCACTCGCGCAGGGCCTTCACCACCGCGCCCGTCATGCGGGTGAACTCCAGCAGCTCGGCCGTTTCGAACTTCTGCAGCTCGCCGATGATCTCCTCGACGTCGCCGCCCGAGCAGAACCCGCGGCCTTCGCCCGTGATCACCAGCACCCGGACGTCCTCGTGCTGCGGCAGCTCGGAGACCAGGTCCCGCAGGTCCGCGTACACGTCGAACGTCAGCGCGTTGAGCTTCGAAGGCCGCGTGAACGTCACCGTGGCCACCCCGTCGGACACGGCGAACGCGAAGTGCTCCCACTCGCGAGTCAGCGGGGCAGTGGCACGGAACGGGCTCATGACTGGATTCCTCCGCCGTCGAGTACGAGGGTCTGGCCGTTGATCGCGACGGCTTCCGGGGCCGCCAGGAAGGACACCGCGAACGCCACTTCCGCCGGCTCCAGCAGCCGGCCGAGCGGCGACGCCGCCGCCAGGGCCGCTTCCGCGTCCGAAGTGGACCGTCCGGAGCGGGAGACGATCCGCTCCACCGAAGTCGCTGTCATGTCGGTGCGGACGAACGCCGGGCACACCGCGTTCGCCGTCACGCCGGTGCCGGCCAGCTCCGCCGCCACCGCGCGCATGAAGCCCACCGCCGCGTGCTTCGACGCCGTGTACCCCGCCGTGTAGCGGTAGCCGACGTGCGAAGCCGTCGACGCCACCGTGACGATCCGGCCGCGGTCGCGCGAGCGCATGCCGTCCAGCACCGCGCGCGTGCAAAGGAACGCTCCGGTTGCGTTCACCTCGAACTGCGCCTGCCAGTCGGCCAGCGAGGTCCGGGAAACCGGGGCGCTGGAGGAAATGCCGGCGTTGTTGACCAGCACGTCCACCGGGCCCGCCGAAGCGAAGTACTCGGCCACGGCTTCCTCGGAGGTGACGTCGCAGTCCGCGCGGCCGGGCGCCAGCACGGTGTCCCCGGCCGCCCGGAACCGGTCGGCGATCGCCGCGCCGATGCCGCGGGTGCCACCGGTGACCACGACCAGGCGGCTCACGGGCGGGCCGCCAGGGCGCGCCGGTCGAGCTTCCCGTTGGCGGTGCGGGGGAGTTCCGGCACGAAGACCACCTCGCGGGGGTACTTGTGCTTGGCCAGGTGGGCTTTCGCGTGGTTCTTGAGCTCGTCGGCCGACACCGGGGACCGCACCACGACGTATGCGCGCGGGACGACCAGGCCGTCGACCGCGTGCCCGACCACCGCGCAGTCGACCACGGCGGCGTGGCCGAGCAGGCAGTCCTCGACCTCGCCGGGCGCGACGAACACGCCGCCGACCTTGAGCAGCGCGTCCGCGCGGCCGTGGTGGCGGAAACACCCGTCCGGATCGCGGCTGAAGAGATCACCGGAGGTGAGCGTGTCGCCGTCGAACGTCCGCGCCGACTTCTCCGGATCGCCGTGGTACTCCAGGGCGATCGTCGGCCCGGTCACCCGCAGCGGCCCGATTTCCCCGTCCGGCAACGGTTCCCCGAGTTCGTCGACGACCTGCGCGGTGTACCCGGGCACCTCCGTGCCCAGCGTGCCGGCGCGAGCTCGCCCGGGCCGGTTCGACAGGTAGATGTGGTACGCCTCGGACGACCCGATCCCGTCCACCACCGGCACGCCGAAGGCCGCGTCCCACCGGCGGTGCAGCTCCGGCGGCAGCGCCTCGCCCGCCGACGTCGCCATCCGCAGGCAGCTCAGGTCCTGCTCCGCAGCGGCCGGGTGGGCGACCATCGCGCTCATCATCGTCGGCACGTTGACCAGAACCGTCGGCCGATGGCGGGCGATCAGCTCGAACACCAGGTCCGCGGTGCTGCGTTCGGGGAACGCGATGCCCGCGGCGCCGACGCCGAACGGGAACAGCGCCACCAGATCACGCGCGTAGCCGAAGAACAGCTTGGGTACGGCCAGGACCTTGTCGTCCTCCCGCAGGCCGAGCACCTGGACGGCGTACCGCTCGAAGCTCTCCAGCGGACTGCGCAAGGGGTGCACGCACGCCTTGGGCGCGCCGGTGCTGCCGGTGGTGAACTTCCAGATCCCGACGTCGTCCACAGTGGTCGGTGCCGCTTCGAGGGTGTCCTGGGCCGCGTCGACGAGTGTCCGGAAAGGACGTTCACCGGGGCGCAGCTCCGCCGCGGGGACGCCGGTCACCAGGAGGTTCCGGGCCCCCGCTTCGCGCAGCGCGGGCAGCGTGCCGGCGTCCGCGAGCACCACCACGGCCTCGGTGTAGCCGAGGTAGTACGCGTAGTCCTTGGGCTGCAGGAACGGGTAGACCTCGGCGGTGACCGCGCCGATCTTCTGCGCGCCGTACCAGGCCGCGACGAACTCGTCGCCGTCGCTCAGCGCCAGCAGCACCCGCTGTCCCCGGCGGACACCGGCGTCGAGCAGCACGTTCCCGACGCGGTTCGCCAGCGCCGCCAGCGCCGCGTAGCTGATCGCACGGTCCCCGACGTACAGCGCGGTCCGGCCACCCCGGCCCGAAGCCACGTGCCGGTCGAGGAAGTGCGTGGCGAGGTTGAACGGCTCACTCACGGGCCAGCTCCCGGATCGCTTCCACCAGCAGGTCGGTCAACGTCGAGAAGGTCTCCGCGCCCTCTTCCGCGGTCGCCTCGGCGGGCCGGCCGCAGTAGGCGTCCGCCATCCCCATGGCGAGGAAGCCGCCGTCTTCGGGCGCCGAAGCAAGGCTCACGGGTACGTGCGGCAACGTCCGCATCAAGGCCTGGTCCACCAGCTCGGGCCGGTCGGCGAGCACCAGCGACGTCTCGTATCGCCCGGCGTGGCACTCGCCGGACCGGAACTCGTCGGTCAGCCGTTCCGCGTGCCGCCGCCGGACCAGGTCGAGCAGGGCGGTGCGCCCGTCGTAGGCGAAGTTCAGCGTCTCCACCGCGCGCCGCAGGGTGACCAGGTGGGCGGGCTCGAAGTGGTTGTTGACCAGCAGGATCCGCCGGAACCGCTGGCCGATCAGCGCGGACCCGATGTCCACGAGCAGCGAGTGCAGCGTCTCTTCGCCGATGTGGACACCGCCGGCGAACCCGGCCGCGAACCGCGTCACGCCGTAGGGGACTTCGGGCAGGACCAGGACGTGCACCTCGGAATCGGCGGCCAGGCGGGAAGCCGCCCGCTCGCACATCCCGCGCGAGATCAGCGGGTCCGTGCCCAGCGGCGCGTGCGGGCCGTGCGGCTCGATCGCGCCCAGCGGCAGCAGCAGCACCGGCACGCGGTCGGCGTCCGGCAGCGCCGCCACCTGCCGCGAGGTGAGGTCCGCGAAGTACGTCACGCAAATCAAGCTACACCGCAGCGGCCTGAGGTGTATAGAGTTGCGCCCGTGACTGCCGATGCCTTCGAAACCGGCCCTCAGGAGCTGGTCGTGACGTTGCTGGGCAGCTACGTGCACCCGCGCGAGACCCGCCGGGTGTGGTCGGGCGGCCTGGTCGCGGTGCTCGCCGAGCTGGGCTTCTCCGACGGCGCCGCCCGGATCGCGCTCACCCGCCTGGTGCGCCGCGGCCTGCTGCAACGCCACCGCGAAGGCCGCACCGTGCACTACTCGCTGACCCGGCGCACCATCGCCCTGCTCGCCGACGGCGACCAGCGGATCTTCTCCCTCGGCCGCCGCGAGCGCGCCGCGGGCGAGTGGACCGTGCTGTGGCAGAGCATCCCGGAGAGCCGCCGCCAGGCCAGGGAACGCCTGGTCCGGCGGCTGCGGTTCCTCGGGTTCGGGCCGTACTCCGACGGCACCTGGATCGCCCCGCACGACCGCGAGGCCGAGGTCGTCGCCCTGCTCGGCGAACTCGACGTCACCGAGCACGCCGGGCTGCTGCTCGGCCGCCCGTCGGCCGCCCTCGACGTTCGCCGGTTCGCCGGCCGGGCCTGGGACCTCGACGACCTGGCCGCGCGGTACGCCGCGTTCGTCGGCCAGTTCGGCGGGTACGCGGGGAAGGAGATTTCCGACGCCGAGGCCTTCGAGGTGCGCACCCGCCTGGTGCACACCTTCCGCATGTTCCCGTCGCTCGACCCGGAACTGCCCGCCGGCCTGGTGCCGTCCCCGGACCGCCGGGCCGCGGCGGTCGAGCTGTTCCACGATCTGTACACCGCGCTCGCGCAGCCCGCTCAGCGCCATTTCGACGAGGTGACCAAGGGATGACCGAACCCAGCCCAGCGACCCAGGAAGCCCTGAGCTACACCTCGTACCTCGGGCTCGACGAAGTGCTGAACGCGCAGCGCCTGCGTTCCGACGAGCACGACGAGCTGCTGTTCATCGTGATCCACCAGGTGTACGAGCTGTGGTTCAAGCAGATCCTGCACGAAGCCGCCTTCCTCCAGGCGAACCTGGAAAAGGGCAGCACCGCGCACGCGATCCGGACCCTGCGCCGGATCCTGACCATCCTCAAGGTCGCGGTCGCGCAGATCGACGTGCTGGAAACCATGACGCCCAGCCAGTTCACCAGTTTCCGCGCCCGTTTGGACGCTTCGAGCGGCTTCCAGTCGGCCCAGTTCCGCGAGCTGGAGGCGGTGCTCGGCCGTCGCGACGAGCGCGTGTTCGCGCACTACCCCGAGGACGGCGAGCAGCGGAAACGCATTGCCGAAGCGATGGCGCGACCGTCCTTGTTCGACTCTTTTCTCGCGTACCTCAAGGTTTCTGGCTACGCGGTCGAGTGTGACCGAGACGTCACTCGACCGGTGGAGCCGTCCCCGGCCCTGCAGGCGATATTGCTGGACGTGTACAGCGACGACGGGGGACCCTCGGTCGTCGCCGAATGTCTGGTGGATCTCGACGAAGGGATGCAGGAGTGGCGCTACCGGCACGTGAAGATGGTCGAACGCACCATCGGCGACAAGACCGGGACGGGAGGATCATCCGGCGCGACTTACCTGCGTACCACGCTTTTCCAGCCGATGTTCCCGGATCTCTGGGCCGTACGGAGCCGACTGTGACCACTTTGGACGACCTGCGCGCGGACGCCAACAGCCTCGCCGCGCACTACACCCGGTTCGCGGTGGCCGACCGCCTCCTGCTCTCCGGGCACTCGCACCAGGCCTGGCCGGACGTCGCCGAGGAGGGGCTCCTGGAGTCCTTCGCGGACGCAGCCTGGGACGCCGACGGCAAATGGGAGCGTGCCTTCGCGAAGGCGGACCAGCTGCGCGCGGGTTTCCGCCTGCTGCTCGGCGACCCGCACGGCGAGTACGCGCTCGGCGCGAGCACCCACGACCTGGTGCTGCGCTTCCTCTCGGCGATGGAACTGCCGCGGCGGCCGCGCCTGGTCACCACCGACGGCGAGTTCCACACCCTCCGCCGTCAGCTCGCCCGCCTCGAAGAGGAGGGCGTCGAGGTGGTGCGGGTGCCGCTCGAGCCGGTGACGACGCTCGCCGAGCGGGTCGCCGGCGAGGTCGACGGCAACACCGCCGCCGTGCTCGTTTCGGCCGTGCTGTTCGAGACGGCGAGGCTGGTCCCCGGCCTGGCGCACCTCGCCGACGTCTGCCGCGGCCGGTCGATCGAGCTCGTCGTCGACGCCTACCACGCGCTCGGCGTCGTCCCGTTCCCGCTGCACGACCTCGGGCTCACCAACGCCTGGGTGCTCGGCGGCGGCTACAAGTACCTGCAGCTCGGCGAGGGCAACTGCTTCCTGCGGCTGCCCGCGCACGCCCAGGAGCTGCGGCCGGTGATCACCGGCTGGTACGCCGAGTTCGGCGCCCTCGCCGACGAGCGCCACCCCAGCGCCGTCCCGTACGCCACCGGCGGCGACCGGTTCGCCGGCGCCACCTACGACCCGGTCAGTCACTACCGCGGCGTCCGGGTCCAGCGGTTCTTCGCCGAGCACGGGCTCACCCCGGAGTTCCTGCGCGAGGTGTCCCAGCACCAGGTGGGCCTGCTCGCGGAGGTGTTCGACAAGCTCGGGTTGCCGGAGGACGTCGTCACCCGCGACCGCGAAACGCCGCTCGGGATGCTCGGCGGGTTCCTCTCGCTGCGCTGCGCCGACGCCGCCGGGCTGCAGACGGCACTGGCGGCGCACGGCGTCCGCACCGACAGCCGCGGCTCCCACCTGCGCTTCGGCCCCGCGCCGTACCTCTCCGACACCCAGCTGGAGACGGCGATGGGCACCCTCGCCACGGTGGTGCGCGGCTGAGTCAGGGGCCCCTGTTTCCCGTGCTACCGGTCCGTATGGCGGGACCTGCACTGGTCCGGCGGACGGTGAAGATCTAGGTTGGTGCCGGGACCCGGCCGAGTGGCGGACGACCTCCGCCCGGCGCCGGTTCCCGGCCACCCTCACGCGCGTCCCGGCCACGAAACCGGGCGCGGATGACAAAGGAGTCACCACCCGTGACCGAAGGAGTGTTCGCCCGGGGCACCGGGCACGAACAGGTCGTGTACTGCCACGACCAGGCCAGCGGCCTCCAGGCCATCATCGGCATCTACTCCACCGCGCTCGGCCCCGCCCTGGGCGGGACGCGCTTCCACCCTTACGCCACCGAAGCCGACGCGCTCGACGACGTCCTCGCGCTGTCCAAGGGCATGGCGTACAAGAACGCGCTGGCCGGGCTCGACCTCGGCGGCGGCAAGGCCGTCATCCTCGGCGACCCGAAAACGCTCAAGTCCGAAGCGCTGCTGCGCGCGTACGGGCGTTTCGTGCAGTCCCTGGGCGGCCGCTACATCACGGCGTGCGACGTGGGCACGTACGTGCAGGACATGGACGTCGTGGCCCGCGAGTGCCGGTACGTCACCGGCCGCTCGCCCGAGGACGGCGGCGCGGGCGACTCGTCCGTGCTCACCGCGTTCGGCGTCTTCCAGGGCATGCGGGCCTCGGCCGAGCACGTCTGGGGCAGCCCGGACCTGGCCGGCAAGCGCGTCGGCGTCGCGGGGGTCGGCAAGGTCGGCCACATCCTCGTCGGGCACCTCGTGGAGGCGGGGGCGCAGGTGACGATCACCGACGTCTACGCGCCGGCGATCGCCCGCACGCTCGAGAGCTACCCGTCCGTGCAGGTGGCGTCCGATGTGGACACCCTGCTGCGCGCCGAGCTGGACGTCTTCGCGCCGTGTGCGCTGGGCGGTGTCCTCAACGACGAAACGGTGCCGGTGCTCGGCGCCCGCATCGTCTGCGGCGCGGCGAACAACCAGCTCGCCCACGCGGGCATCGACAAGCAGCTCGCCGACCGCGGCGTCCTGTACGCCCCGGACTACCTGGTGAACGCGGGCGGCGTGATCCAGGTCGACGACGAGCGCCACGGCTTCGACTTCGAGCGCGCGAAGCGCAAGACGACGGCCATCTTCGACACGACGAAGGCGGTGTTCGCACTGGCCGAGACGGACGGCGTACCCCCGGCCACGGCGGCCGACCGCCTCGCCGAGCGCCGGATGGCGGAGGTCGGGCGGCTGCGGTCCATCATGACCGTGTGAGTCTTTCCGGGTTCTTCGAAGCGGCGGGCGTGCGGGGCTTCCTGCATGCCCGCCGGCTCGGTTCCGCCGATGCGGTGGGCGTGGACGCCGACTCGCCGGTGGTGCTGGCGTCGGTGGTGAAGGTGCCCCTGGCGTACGAATTCGCCCGGCAGGTCGCGGCCGGGCTGCTGGATCCGGCCGACCGGGTGCAGGCGTCCGCGGCGGACCGCCTGGGCGGCACCGGATCGGCGGGGTTCGCGGACGACGTTTCCTACAGCCTGCGCGACGCGGCCCTGCTGGCGCTGACGGTGTCCGACAACACGGCCGCGGACCTGCTGTTCGACCGCGTCGGCGTGGACAACGTCCGGTCACTGCTGGCCGAACTGGGTCTCACACGGACTTCGGTGATCGGCGCCCCACGGGACGTGCTGCGCACGATCATCGAGGACACCGCGGCGGGCCGCCCACCGCGGGCCCTGGATCCGCTGCGGACATCCGCGACCACACCGCGCGAGATGACGGCGCTGCTGGCGGCGCTCTGGGCGGACGAGGTGGCCGCGCCGGTCCGCGAGTGGATGTCCGCACAGGTCAGCTGGCACCGGCTGACCGCGGGATTCCCGCCGGAGGTCGCGGTGGCGGGCAAGACGGGCACGATGCCGGGAATCCGCAACGAAATCGGCGTCGCAGCGTATCCGGACGGCACCGCGTACGCACTGGCGGTGTTCACGACGGGCGGGTCCGAGACGCTGCGGCGCCCGGACATCGACCACGCAATCGGTGCCGCCGCGCGAGCGGCGGTCGATCAGCTGCGTTCGAGGTTCGCCTGATATGGTTCTGTCGCGTCGGGACCGGTCTTTGTCAAAAACACGGCGTCAACTCCCCCTCTCGTTGAGAAATAATTCAGCTCGTAGCAGGTGCACGACAGGAACAAGCTTGTTTTGCCGAATCCCAACACGTTCTTGTTGATATGCAGTGTGGCCGAGTAGTCCTCGGCGTAGCCGGACTGGCCTTTCAGGGTCATGTTTCGCCATTTCACTTCCAGTGTGTCGGCGGACGTCCTTTTCATGCAATCCAGGGTGGCCCAATCGGCACCGTCGTTGAAATCGATGATCCTGAAGTCGTCGTAAGTACTCGCGAATGCCGCTTTGACGTCCACGGGAATCTCCTCGCCCGGCGTGCACCTGTTCGGCTGCAGGCCATCCCAGAGGTAATTGCGAACGAGGGTGTTGATGTGTTGCCGTTCCCCGGGAATCTCGGACTCGAGGTGGGCAAATTTCTGGATCACGGCGGCCCGCGTGACTGCGTTCCCGGATGATAGTTGGCCGTAGGCGTTGGCCAGGGCTGTCTCCTCCTGACTCTGTGCTGCAAGCTGCGCTTGCCATTGGCTTGTCTGAGCCTGCTGCTGACCTGTCATGGCATTATTGGCAGTGAACCACAACGTCACGACGGCGGCGAATGACGCAAGCCGCATCCATCCCTCCCAGACGGCGAACTTGTTCAGGCAGGCTACGACTCGAGTCGTCCGTCGCGCGGGTCGTCGAGGGGCCTTCCGAGTAGTGGTGTTCATGCGTCGCAAACCGGCTTTGGGAACGTTGATGGGTCTCGACGTGATGATTCGTCGTTCTCGCGATAGGGAGCTCACCATGGCGGCATAATGGCAGGCGTGGCCGTGGAACCTGGGCCGCGGTCGATCAGTTGCGTTCGTAGAACACATCCCACGGCCGGGCGGCCTGTGGCTCCGGCACCAGCCGTGAGACACCGTCGTGGCGGAGGACCTCGGCAGCGACCTCGGCCAGCTTCGCCGCCTGGGGGTGCGGGGTGGTCGAGGGCCAGGCGAAGGCCATCCGGGTTCGCAGCACCTCGCCTTCGAGCGGCCGCCACACCACCCGCGGCTCCTTGCGGGCGCCGGGTTCGAAGGCCACGCCGTGGCCGGCCAGGACCAGGCCGAGCACGAATTCGGGGTTGCGGGCGTGCCGGATGGCGGCCGGGCGGAAGCCGTGGTCCCAGCACGTGCGCAGCAGCAGGTCGTAGCTCCCCGGGGCGGCCGCGCGCGGGGCGTGGACCAGGCCTTCCCCGGCCAGGTCGGCGAGGGCGAGCCGGGTGCGGCGGGCGAGTGGCGAGTCGCGGGGGAGCAGCACGCCCAGCGGGGTGTCGACGACCGGGCCGAGGTCGAGCCCGGCCGCGTCCACCGGCAGTTGCAGGAGGCCGGCGTCGAGGGCGCGGTCGGCGAGCAGCCGGGCCTGTTCGGCGGTGGTCAGTTCCTGCAGGTCCAGCCGGACGGCCGGATACTGCTCGCCGAACTTCGTCAGGATCGCGGCCAGCACCCGGCCGGGCAGGTGCGGGGGGACGCCCGCGCGCAGGCTGTCCAGCTCCCCGCGTTCGGCCTTCGCGACGAGCGCCGTCAGGCGATCCCACCGGGAGAGCAGGTCCCGGGCTTCGGTACGCAGCACCTCGCCGGCCTCGGTGAGGGTGACGCGGCGGCCGCGTTCGAACAGCCTTGCGCCCAGCTCGGCTTCGAGCCGCCGGATGCGCTGGCTCAACGGCGGTTGCGCTATCCCGAGCCGTTCGGCAGCCCGTCCGAAGTGGAGTTCTTCGGCGACGACGAGGAAGTACCGCAGCGAGCGAAGGTGGTCCACGCTGCGACGATAGCCGTTCGCGTATCGACAGGGCGGTGTCGTGATCTTGGACAGCACGGTCCCGGTCGTGGTCGGGTGTCCGGTATGGACAAGGGATTGAGCAGGCGCGGGCTGTTCGGCGCGGGTGCGGCGGCGGCCGCGATCCTGGCGGGCACCCCGGCCACGGCCCGCGCGGCTTCCGGCCTGACCCTGCGCTGGTGGGGGAACAACGGCTGGGAGATCCGCGTCGGACCCAAGACGGTCCTCATCGACCCGTGGCCGACCCGGTTCAAGACGGGCACGTACACCCCGGCGGGCGCGGACCCGCGCACGCCGCTCTCGGTGAACCGCGCGCTGATCGACGGCTACCTCGACCGCGGCTTCCTCCACGCGGACCACATCCTGGTGACGCACGGCCACTACGACCACCTGACCGACGTCCCGTACCTGGCGAAACGCACGGGAGCGACGGTCATCGGCACCGAGACGCATTTGAGTCTCCTGGCCGCGTTGGGCGCCCCGGAGGACCAGCTGTCGATCGCGACCGGCGGCGAAGACCTGACGTTCGACGGGTACTCGATCCGGGTGCTGCGGTCGCTGCATTCGGCGACGGGACCCCGGGCGCAGGTGGCGTTCCCGGGCACGCGGCCGCTGTCCCGCCGTGATCGGCCGCGGGTGATCTCCGACCTGCTGGAGGGCGGCACGCTGGCGTACCTGGTGTCCGGCGGCGGGTCGAGCGTGCTGGACATCGGCGGTTCGAACTACGTCGAGTCCGAGCTGGCGGGGCTGCGCCCGGACGTCGTGCTGGTGCCGCCGGGCGGGGCGAAGGTCCGGGAGTACGTCCCGAGGCTGCTGCGGACGGTGGGCCATCCACGCTGGGTTGCGGCAACGCACTGGGACGACTTCGACCTGCCGCTGGGGCAGGTGAAGGACGCCGGAGGCCTGGAAGCACTGCGAACGGCGGTGGCGGCGGCGAGCCCGCGCAGCGAGTTCGTGGTCCTGGACCACCTCGGCGAGTTCACACCGTAGCCCGGGCCGATCGGCGGCGGAGGGCCGTCACGACGAGCGCCACGCCCGCGACGACGGCGATCAGGAGGTAGGCGTTGCCGATGATCGCCTGCCCGGTGGTCCAGGCCCGTTCCCGGCCTTGGCCGCCGGGCACCACCGCCACCGTCCAGCCGGTGAACACCACCGCGACGAGCAGCGCGGACCGCCGCCGGCCGGCGGCGAGCAGGTACCCGAGCGCGGGCGCGATCCACACCCAGTGGTGCGTCCAGGAAATCGGGCTCACCAGCAGTCCGCACCCGGCGGTGACCAGCAACGCCCCGCCGTCGTCGCCCGCCCGGTGCCGCCATCGGACGACGATCGCCGCACCCACCACGAGCAGGACCGCGACCGCGAGTGGCCACGCCTGCCCGGGGAGCGTCCGCGCCGCGAACCCGGCCCACGACTGGTTGCCCACCCAGCCCTTCATCTGCGCGAAGTGGTCGTTGAAGAGGGCGGACGTCCAGTACCGTGCCGAATCGCCGGGCAGTAGCACGGCGCCGAGCGCGGTGGCCCCGCCGAAGGTGCCGAGAGCGCGGAGCGCGTCCGCCCGGCGGCCGGTCAGCAGCAGGTGCCCGACGAAGATCAGCGGGACCAGCTTGACGGCGGCCGCGAGGCCGATGAGGACACCGCCCGCCGAGCCACGCCGGCGCCGCACATCGGTGACCACGAGCGCCATCAGCGCCAGGTTGAGCTGGCCCAGCCCGACGGTCTGCCACACCGGCTGGAGCGCGAAGGCGGCCGCCAGTACCGCCGCCCCCGGTGCGTACGGGCGCAGCGCCAGCACCAGTGCGGGTGCCGCGGTCATCGCGACCAGGCCCCAGCACCACTGCGCGGGCAGCGCCGCGAACGGCGTGAAGAGCAGCGCCGCGAACGGCGGGTAGGTGAACGGCAGCTCGGGCGCCCAGCCGGGCAACGCCGACAGGTGCCCGTAGAGGGGTTCGCCGCGCAGCACGGCGATCCCGCCGGCGCGGTAGACCGCGGAGTCCACGCCGAGCGGGCGGCCGAGCACCCACCACAGCACCGCGACGAGCGTGAAGGCCGCCGTCACCGTCAACGCCACGATCGCTGTACGCCGCTCGATCCCCATGGCGCCACGATGATCGATGCCGCGCGCCCGGTCGTCGTGCCGGGGTGCCGTCTTCCGGTGGTACCCGGGTAGGGCCGCCGGGCCCGGGTGCTATCCCGGTACTACCGGCCGGGCACCACGATGCCCGCTTCGTAGGCGGCCACGACCGCCTGCGCCCGGTCGCGCGCGCCGAGCTTGCCGAACACCCGGCTGACATGGGTTTTCGCGGTCTGCTCGGCGATCACCAGCGCGTCGGCGATCTCCGTGTTGGACAGTCCTTTCGCGACCAGGCGGAGTACTTCGGTCTCCCGCTCGGTCAGGCCCGCGATCCCGGAGCTGCCCGGGGAGCCGGTTTCGGCGGACCGGCCGCGGACAGCGAACTCGCCGATGAGCCTGCGCGTGACCGAAGGCGCGAACAGGGCATTGCCCGCCGCGACCACCCGCACCGCGACGACCAGGTCGTCCAGCGGCGCGTCCTTGAGCAGGAACCCGCTGGCGCCCGCGCGAAGCGCACCGTAGACGTACTCGTCGATGTCGAAGGTCGTCAGCATCAGCACGCGGACGTCACCGCTCGAACCGAGGATGCGGCGGGCCGCTTCCAGCCCGTCCATGCCGGGCATCCGGACGTCCATCAGCACGACGTCCGGGGAGAGTTCCGCGCAGCGCGCCACGGCTTCGACGCCGTCCGCGGCGTCGCCCGCCACCCGGATGTCGTCCTGGGCGTCGAGGACGGCGCGGAAACTCTGCCGGACCATGGTCTGGTCGTCGGCGACGAGCACGGAAATCACACGTCCTCCTCGTGGTCCAGGGGCAGGTCCGCGACGACCTCGAACCCGCCGTCGGCGGTGGGTCCGGCCACCAGCGTGCCACCGAGCATCGCGGTCCGCTCCCGCATGCCGAGCAGCCCGTGCCCGCTGGTCCCCGCCGCCCGGGCGGGACCACCCGGGGCGTTGCGCACCACCGCGTGCACGGAACCGGCGCCGACCCGCAGGTCCAGCTCGATCGCCGCCCCCGGCGCGTGCCGGACCGCGTTGCTCAGCGCCTCCTGCACGATCCGGTAGGCGGACAACGCGACGCCCGCCGGGAGCGCGTCGAAGTCACCGTGCACCCGCACGGTGCAGGCGGTCCCGAGCGCACGCACCCGCTCCACCAGCTCGGTGACCCGGCTGACACCGGGCTGCGGCGCCACCGGCCCGGCGGTGCTCTCGGTCCGCAGCACGCCGAGCAGCCGGCGCATCTCGACCATGCCTTCCCGCGCGGTCCCGGTCAGCTCGGCGAACTCGGTGCGCAGGTCGTCCGGCAGGCCGGGGAAGCGGTAGCGCGCGGAATCGGCGCGCAGCGCGAGCACGGACATGTGGTGGGCGACCACGTCGTGCAGCTCCCGGGCGATGCGCGCGCGTTCCTCGAGGACGGCGGCCCTCGTCTCCTCCGCCGCCCGCCGCCGCTGCTGTTCGGCGCTTTCCCGTTCGGCGACCCGCCGCTGCCGCACCGCGTTGCCGCCGAGCAGCAGCGCGGTCATCAAGGCCACCAGCAACGCCAGGTCCCGCCAGTCGCCGGCCCAGACGGCCATCGCGGCGGCCGACACCACGCCGACCACGACCAGGACGGCCTGCGCGTGGGCCGCCGCGACCAGGAACCAGACCAGCGCGGCCGTCAGCGCCAGGCCCGGTGACCACGGCCAGCCCCACAGCCGCGGCAACGCCGGGTACGCCACCGGGGTGGCCAGGATCAGGACGAGGAGGAGCCGCCACGCCCACAACGGCGAACGGACGGCGACGAGCGCGGGCACCACCGTCGCCGCCACCAGCCCGAAGGCGAGCGGGGCGGCCGTTCCCCCCGGCGTCGTCTGGCTCGTCAGGAACCCGCCCCAGAGGCCGATGCCCACCACGGCGACGGCCCGCAGCCGGGCCAGCCCGGCCGACCGCGCCCGGACGTCGGGCCGGACCCCGGCGTAACCGGCGTGCCGGACGACTCGCCACGCCTCGTCCCACCGCACCCGGCCCACCCTAGGACGCCCGCCGTGCGCGGGTACGCCGAAGGCCACCACGAACCCGCGTTCGTGGTGGCCTTCGGAAGCTTGCCGTCAGTCCCGGAAGCTCAGCCGCTCTTGCGGCGGAACTGGCGCTTGTTCGCCGCCGGGCCGTGGGCGTGCTGGTTCTTGCCGCCGCCGTTCTCGTGGGCCGCGCCCGCTCGGGCGTGCGCCTGCTTGCGCTCCAGGGCCTCGCGGAACTTGCGCTTGACGTCGTCCTCCTCGCCGCTGGGCGACGGGTCCGGTTCACTCATGCTTACCTCCGAAAACGACGACGTGTGACCGCTCCAGCCTGGCACCACTCCCACCGCTTGGCGAGCCGATTTCCGTCACCCTTCAGCGTTTGGGCGACGGCACGCCGCCGAACTGCACCGACTTGCGGGTCAGCGGGCGGCCGCAGTGGTCGCACAGCAGCATCGGGCGCAGGCGCTCGCCGCATTCGACGTGGTGCAGCGTGATGTCCGGCTCCTGGCCCGTCACCTCGAACCCGCGCGACCACTCCGCGATGAACGCCAGCGCCGGGAAGAACGCCAGGCCCTTCGCCGTCAGGCGGTAGTCGCGCGCGTCCGTGCGGGTGGCCGCCGCTCCGGTGCGCAGGACGCCGACCTCGACCAGCTTGCTCAGCCGGGCCGACAGCACGCTCGGCCCGATGCCGAGCTCGCGCTCGAACTCCGAGAAGTGCCGGCAGCCGAGCAGCGCCGACACCAGCAGCCCGGTCGACCAGCGGTCGCCCAGCAGCTCCATCGTGTCCGGGAAGAACATCAGCGGGTCGCCGGCCAGCGAGTCCGCGTCCTTGCGGCGGAAGCGCTTGGACGCCGTCGCGGCGGCGACACCGGTGCTGTCCAGCCGTTCCGCGCGGACGTCGCGCGCGTCGACCCGGCGCCCGCAGGCGGCGCAGCCCAGCGGCGCTGATGTAGCCAGCTCGCAGTCGAGGTGGATCAGCGTCGGCAGCACCTCACGGCGCCCTTCGACCCACTCGCGCTCCCATGCCCAGATCGAGATCAGCAGCGGCCACAGCTCCAGGCCGCGCTCGGTGAGCCGGTACTCGTGCCGCGTGCGGCGGGCGTCCCGGTACGGCACGCGGGTCAGCATGCCCGCGTCCACCATGTCCCGCAGGCGTCCGGACAGCGCCGTCGGGGAAATGCCCAGGCGGAGGCGCAGCTCCTCGTACCGCCGGAAGCGCAGGAACAGGCTCTGCAGGATCAGCAGCGTCCACTGGTCGCCGACCAGCTCGAGCGCCCGGCGGAGCGGATCTCCCGCCGGCCGTACGCGCTGTGCAGTCGCCTCCACCACTTCGTCCCCCTCGTTACATCGCCTCCGAAGGGTAGCACCTGACTACACCAAAAGAAGCCTATTGACAGCTGGGTACACAAATCATAGTCTCGTTGCCATCACCCCGCGCAGCCAGGGAGCAGCCGATGACCAGCACCTCCGAACAGCCGCTGATGGTGGCCCGGACGGCGGACGCGGACGAGGCGAACCCCTACCTGCTCGGCGTCTACGCCCCGGTCGGCACCGAGATCGACGCCGAAGACCTGCAGGTCATCGGCGAAATCCCGAAGGACCTGAACGGCGTCTACCTGCGCAATGGCCCGAACCCGCGGTTCGCCCCGGAAGGCCGCTACCACTGGTTCGACGGCGACGGCATGATCCACGCCGTCCACCTGGAGAACGGCAAGGCCCGCTACCGCAACCGCTGGGTCCGCACGAAGGCCTTCGAAGCCGAGTCCGCGGCCGGCAAGGCGCTCTGGACCGGCGTCATGGAGAACCCGCAGGGCAACCCCTTCGGCAACAGCCACGGCCTGGGCCTCAAGGACAACGCCAACACCGACGTCGTCTTCCACCGCGGCCGGATCCTCGCCACCTGGTACCTGTGCGGCTCGCCCTACGCGGTCGACCCGCTCTCGCTGGAGACCCTCGGTGCCGACGACTTCCTCGGCACGCTGGCCGGCGACATGATGGCCCACCCCAAGGTCGACGAGGCCACCGGCGAGCTGTTCTGGTTCGACTACGGCCCGCGCCCGCCGTACCTGCGCTACGGCGTGATCAGCGCGGACGGCCGGGTCGTCAGGACCACCGACGTCGAGCTGCCCGGCCCCCGCCTGCCGCACGACATGGCCATCACCGAGCGCTACGCGGTGCTGATGGACCTGCCGCTGGTGCAGGACCTCGCGGCGGCGAAGCAGGGCCGCCACAAGCTGCACTTCGACCGGTCGATGCCGAGCCGCTTCGGCGTCCTGCCACGCTACGGAGACGGTAGCCAGATCCGGTGGTTCGAAGCGAGCCCGTGCTACATCTACCACGTCGTCAACGCCTGGGAAGAGGGCGACGAGGTCGTCCTCGACGTCTGCCGCGTGAGCAAGCCGGCCCCGCGGGCCGACGCGCACACGCCGCTCGCCAAGATGCTGTCCTACCTGCGGCTGGACGCCCAGCTGCACCGCTACCGCTTCGACCTGCGGACCGGCGCGTGCCACGAGGCGCCGCTCGACGACGACAACACCGAGTTCCCGACCGTCGACGCCCGCGGCGTCGGACGGCGGAACCGGTACTCCTACGCGGTGCACATCTCGCCCGAGTCGACGCTGAAGTTCGACGGGCTGGTGCGCCACGACAATCTTGCCGGCACGAAGACCGAATACCGGTTCGGTCCCGGCCGGTGGGGCAGTGAGGCTCCGTTCGCACCCCGCGAAGGAGCGGCCGCCGATTCGGCGGACGGTTATCTGGTGACGTTCGTGCAGGACGAGCGCGAGGGGCGCTCGGAACTGGACATCTTCGACGCCGCCGAGCTCGCTGCCGGACCCGTGGCCAGGGTCCTGCTCCCCCAGCGTGTCCCGCTCGGTTTTCACGCGACCTGGGTCCGGGCGGACCAGCTGGAAAACCTCCGTTCATGAGATGCCATCGAGAGGGTCGCGCCCGGGACTTCCGGGCGTGGGGATGGTGGAGTGCGGAGACGATCGACCGGCTCGTGAAGGAGCGGGTAGGTGCCGACCCGGAGGGTCTCGCGCTGGTCGATCCACCGAACACCACCGCACTGGTCGGACGCGACCCGGTGCGGTGGACCTGGAGCCGGCTCGACGAACGCGTCGACGTCCTGGCCGCGTTCCTGCTCGCCGGAGGGGTGCGAGCAGGTGACGTCGTGGCCGTGCAGCTGCCGAACTGCTCGGCCCTGGTGCAGGCGTTCCTCGCGATCGTGCGGATCGGCGCGATCGTCACCCCGTTCCCGGTGTCCTACCGGGAACACGAACTCGGCCCGATGTGCCGGCGCACCGGTGCCGTCGGGGTGGTGACCGCATCCAGATACGGCGAGCACGAGCTCGCCGGGGCGGCCCTTGGGCTAGTAGGCGCTTCGGCGCCGTCGGTCCGGTTCGTCGTCGCCTCGGGGGACGACGAACCGGCCGGCGCCCTGGCCTGGCCCGAAGCCCCACTGTCCGAAGTGGAGAAGTCCGCTTTGGACTCGCAGCTGGCCGAAGCCGACGTGAACGACTGCGTCACCATCTGCTGGACGTCCGGCACCGAAGCCGAACCGAAGGCCGTCCCGCGCTGCCACGGCGATTGGCTCGCGACCGCGCGCGGCTGCGTCCAGGCCGCCGGGATGACCCGCGAAGACGTCCTGCTTTCGCCGTTCCCGATGACGAACATGGCCGGCATCGGCGGCATGTTCCTGCCGTGGCTGCTGACCGGCGCCGTGTTCGTCCCGCACCACCCGTTCGACCTGCCGGTGTTCCTGGGCCAGCTCGCGGCCGAGCGGGTGACCTACACGCTCGCGCCACCGGCGTTGCTGACCATGCTGCTGCACAACGAAAAGATCCTGTCCGGAGTGGACATTTCGGCGCTGCGCAAGATCGGTTCCGGTTCGGCGCCGCTGTCACCGTGGCTCGTGCGCACCTGGGCCGAGCGGTACGGCATCGACCTCATCAACTTCTTCGGCTCGAACGAGGGCACCGCGCTGCTGTCCGGTCCGGTGGACATCCCCGATCCGGATCAGCGCGCGACCTACTTCCCGAACTACGCCTCGGACGTCTCGTGGTCGACCCCGGTGGCCGGCTGGACATCGGTGCGGCTGCACGACCCGGTCACCGGCGAGCGGGTGACCGAACCCGGACACCCCGGCGAGCTGCACATCGCCGGGCCGACGGTGTTCGCCGGATACCTCACGGAGATGGGGGAACCGCTGGACACCTCGTCGTTCGACGAAGACGGGCACTTCCGCACCGGCGACGTCTTCGAGATCGACGGCGAGCGCGGCGAATTCCTGAAGTACGTCGACCGGATGAAGGACCTCGTGATCCGCGGCGGCATGAACATCTCGCCCGCCGAGGTCGAGGGCCTGCTGGCCGGGCACCCGGACGTCGCCGACGTGGGGGTGGTCGGCGTGCCCGACGACGTCATGGGGGAGCGGGTGTGCGCGGTCGTCGTGCCGGGGGCGCGCAAGCCGACCCTGGACGAGCTGGTCGCCTACCTGCGCGAGAAGAAGATCGCCGCGTTCAAGCTGCCGGAACGGCTCGAGTACGCCGACGCCTTGCCCCGCAACCCGGTGGGGAAGATCCTGAAGCGGCAGCTGCGGGAGAGCCTGGGGTGAGGTCATGACGGTGTTCGTGCTGGGTGGGGCGCAAACCGACTTCGCGCGCAACTTCACCAAGGAGGGGCGCGGGATTCTCGAGCTGTTCGCCGAGGTCGTGCCCGCCGCGCTGGCCGACGCCGGGGTTGCGGCCGAAGACGTCGAAGTCGCCCACGTCGGGAACCTCGCGGCGGAGCTGTTCACCGGGCAGGCCCAGCTCGGCGGGCTGCTGGTGGCGGCCGTCCCGGAGCTGGACGGCGTGCCGTCGACCCGGCACGAAGCCGCGTGCGCGTCCGGCAGCACCGCCGTCCTGGCCGCCTGCGCGGACCTCGAAGCGGGCCGCTACGACGTCGCGCTGGTCGTCGGCGTCGAGCTGATGCGCAACGTCGACGGGCAGCGCGCGGCCGAGCACCTCGGGTCCGCCGCCTGGGCCGGGCACGAAGCTGTCGCCGCGAAGTTCCCGTGGCCCGCGCTGTTCGCCGACGTCGCCGCTGCCTATGAGGCACGTTACGGCCTCGACCCGGACCACCTCGGGCAGTTCGCTTCGCATGCTTTCGACCGGGCGGCGCTGAACCCCCAGGCCCAAGCCCGCGACTGGCGGTTCCCGGCCGGCGCGTTCGGGCCCGACGACGAGCTCAACCCCGTGATCGAGGGGAGCCTGCGCAAGCAGGACTGCGGCCGGATCACCGACGGCGCCGCGGCGGTCCTGCTGGCCTCACCCGCGTTCGCCGAACGGCTCGGCGGCGGGTTCCCGCGCATCGCGGGCTTCGGGCACCGCACCGCGCACATCGGCCTGGCGCCGAAGATCGCGTCCGACGGCGAGTACCTGTTCCCGCACCTGCGCGGCGCCGTCACCGACGCCTACCGGCGAGCGGCCGTGCCCGGCCCCGACGCGCTCGACGTCGTCGAACTGCACGACTGCTTCACCATCACCGGCCTGGTCGCACTGGAGCACCTCGGCGCGGCACCGCCCGGCGACGGCGGCCGGTTCGTCGCCGACGGCGGTCTCGACGCGGCCGGGATCAACCCGGGCGGCGGCCTGATCGGCCTCGGCCACCCGGTGGGCGCGACCGGCGTCCGCATGCTGCGCGACGCGGCCCGGCAGGTGTCGGGCACCGCGGGAGAGACGCAGGTCGAGGGCGCCCGGACGGCGTTGACGCTGAACGTCGGCGGCTCGTTCACCACGGTGGTCACGATGGTGGTCACCGCATGAGGCTTTCGGTGTCGCTGGGGCTCTGGCAGGACCGGCCGCCGGAGGAGGCGCTGGAAACGGCCCGCGCGGCCGAGGACGCGGGCTACCCGGAGCTGTGGATCGGCGAAATGGCGACGTGGGACGCCTTCGCCCTCGGCACGGCGATCGGCGCGGCCACCTCGCGGATTTCGCTGACGTTCGGGCCGCTGGCGGTGACCGTGCGGGACCCGGCGACGATCGCCATGGGCGTCGCCTCGGTGGCGGCGCTGACCGGCCGGTCGACCGGGGTCGCGTTGGGGACGTCCAGTGACGTCGTCGTGCGCGGCTGGCACGGACGTTCGCGGGACCGGGCGGCCACGGCGTTGGCGGAGTCCGCGGTGGCGGTCCGCCAGCTGCTGGGCGGCGAGAAGTCCACTGTGGACGGATCGGTGGTCGGCTCGCAGGGGTACCGGCTGCGGCTGCCCGCGCCGAAGTCGCCGGTGACGATCGCCGCGTTCGGGCCGCGGGCGCTCGACGTCGCCGCTCGGCACGCCGACCGGATGGTGATCAACCTGGTCAGCCCGGCGGCCGCGGCGACGCTGGTGCGTGGCCTGCGAGAAGCCGCTTCGCGCATCGGCGTCACACCGCCGCCGGTGGCCGCGTGGGTGGTCGCCGCGGCCGACCCGGGCCCGGCCGAACTGGAGCAGCTCCGCCGTGGGGTGGTCGGCTACCTCGCCGCGCCGGGCTACGCGGACATGTTCCGCGCGGCCGGCTTCGGCGACCTGATCGACTTCGCCCGCACCCGGCCGCACCCGCGGGCGCTCCTGGCCGCGGTGCCCGCCGAGGCGATCGCCGTGGCCGGGCTGCTCGGGTCCGGCGCCGAGATCGCCGCGAAGGCCGCCGAATACGCGGAGGCGGGTGTCGACGAGCTCGCGATCGTGCCCGCGACCGGCGACGACGACCCCGGTGGCGGAAAAACTCTCGCCGCGTGTCGATCCGCCGTCGTCCCGTTCGACGCGTAGGCATGACCGAAGCGAACGAAACCAAGAACCTCGACGGAACCGGGTCCGCGGCGGCGCTGCCGTGGAGCAGGGCGCGCGACCTCCTCGCCACCCAGACCCCCAAGGAGGACCTGACCTTCTTCGTCGGCACCGTCCGCCCCGACGGGCGGCCGCACGCCGCCGGCGTCGGGGCCATCTGGGTGGACGACGCCCTCTACTTCGTGAGCGGGCCGGGCACGCGCCGGGCCCGCAACCTGGCGGCGAACCCGGCGTGCAGCGTGTCGGTGCGGCTGCGCGGCCTCGACCTCACCATGGAGGGCGAGGCGCACCAAGTCAGCGACCCGGCGACGCTGGAGCGGGTGGCGGCCGTCTACCGCGAGGGCGGCTGGCCCGCGACGGTGCTGGACGGCGGGTTCACGGCGTCGTTCATGGCGGCGAGCGCCGGGCCGGCGCCGTGGCACCTGTACCGGCTGACGCTGGACCGGGCCATCGGTGTCGCCACCGCCGAGCCGCACGGCGCCACCCGCTGGGACTTCACCCGCTGATCGCCGCGGCGACCAGGCGGCCGATCGCGGCCATGCCGTCGGCGTTCGGGTGCATCGGCGCGGCGACCGACGTCGGGAGCACGCCCTCGAACCACTTCACCCCGGGCAGCTTGCAGACGTCGTGCCCGATCGAGGCGGTCCGGACGTCGACGTACCGCGCGTCGTGCGCGGCGGCCTGCCGGGCGAGGGCGGCGTTGGTCTTGTCGATGCTGCCCTGGATGTAGTTCGCGTCGCGCGGGGTCAGGGGCGCGAGCGGCCAGCAGCCGTTGCGCGGCAGGTAGGTGCCGTAGCCGGCGACGAAGACGTCGGCGTTCGGCGCCTTCGCGTGGATCGCGTCCAGCAGCGCGCCCCACACCGGCTCGAACGCGGCGATCTTCTCGGCCAGCTGGTCGTGGCCGCCGGCGGTGTAGCGGTCCACGCAGTCGGGGGTGATCCCGGGCAGCAGGTTGATGCAGCTCGTCGCGGCGCCGACCAGGCCGATGTCGTTGCCGCCGATCGTCACGGTCACGGTGCTGGTCCGCTCGCTCAACGCGTCCAGCTGCGGCGGCACGGCGCCGGAGGACGTCTGCTGCGGGGCGGTCATGTCCGCCGTCGTCGCGCCGGAGCAGGTGACGTCCTTCAGCGGCACGCCGAGCTCCTTCGCGGCGAGGTGCGGGTAGTCGGCCAGCGACCGGAGGCAGCCGGGGGAGGAGAGGTCGGGCGGCAGGATCAGCGGCCCGGCCGCCGCCGAATCCCCCAGGGCCACGTACTCGCCGGCGGTGGCCGCGGCCGCCGGGCCCGCCGCCGCGCCCGTCAGCGCGGTGACCATGATCGCGATGAACGCCGTCGTTCTCACTCGCACGCCGTCCTCCTTGACGTTGTGCCGACTGTTGGTCTCCGTGACACCATCGGCACCGGGCGTCACCGGATTGACTGGGAATCCGGGCAGAGAACGGGGGGATCGGTTGTGACCGAGCACAAGTGCGGCGGGGACCTCACCCTCGGCGGCCAGCGCGTGCACGAGCGGCTCACCCGGGAGGAGCCCGAGCTGATCGCCCGGGTGCTCGCGCGGATCCAGGCCGAGGTGGCGGACTACCGGCGGCTGCCGGTGGAGGAACTGGCCGGCGACATCGCGGGCATCACCCGGCAGGCGGTGCGGGCGTTCGCGCGCAGCCTGCGCGAGGATCGCGAGCTCAACGAGGCCGAGCTGCGGCAGATCGGCGTGTCCGCGGTGCGGCGGGCGGAGGAGGGCTTCCCGCTGGAGGCCGTGCTGACCGCGTACCACGTCGGAGCGCGGGAGATCTTCGCCGTCGGCTCCGCTCCGTCGGGCCGCGCGGACGTCGCCGATCTGCTCGAGGTGGCGGACCGGGTGCTGGCGTTCGTCGGCACGGTCACCGGCGCGGTGACCCGCGGCTACCTGGAGGAGCTGCGGACGAAGGTCGGGCAGGAGCACACCGCGCGCCGGACGCTGCTGTCGGTGCTCGTCGACGGCGGGCCGGTCGACGTCGTCGCCCGCAGCGCCGGGATCACGCTGCCGGCGCGGTACGTGGTGCTGAGCGTCGAACTCGGGCCGCACGCGGACGAGGGGGCGCCGGGGGTGGACGCCGAGATCGCCGTCCGGCGGAAGCTGCGCCGGTTCCTGGCGGCGTTCGAGGGATCCTGCGGGGACGGCGTGCTCGCGTCACTGGACGGCCCCGGCGGGCTCGTCCTGCTCCCGGTGGCCGGGCGGGTCCCCGATGGGGACGCGGTGGTGGCCGCGGCCGGGCGCGCGGCGGGCGTGACAGTGTTGGCGGCGGCGGAGACGGCCGCGCCGTCGGAGGTCCGGGAGGTGGCGGCGCAGACGGGCGAGGTGCTGGACGTGCTGCGCTGGTTCGGCCGCCCGCCCGGCCTGTACCGGCTCGACGACGTCCTGGTCGAGTACCAGCTGACCCGCCCGGGAGCGGCCCGCGACCGCCTCGCGGCGGCCCTCGACCCGCTGGACGCCCACCCGGAGCTGGTCGAGACCCTCGACGCGTACCTGACGTTGGAAACCAACCGCCGCCGCACGGCGGCCCAGCTCCACGTCCACCCCAACACGGTCGACTACCGCCTCCGCCGCATCCGCGACCTCACCGGCATCGACCCCCTCCACCCGGCCGGCCTGCCCCGCATCATCGCCGCCTCCGCAGCCCGCCGCGCCACCCACCCCTAACCCGCCTGTCGTCTCCAATCACGCGAGTTACGCGCCCAATCACGCGAGATGCCCCGCGGATCACGCGAGTTACGCGCCCAATCACGCGAGATGCGCGCCCAATCACGCGAGATGCGCGCCCAATCACGCGAGATGCGCGCCCAATCACGCGAGATGCCTTGCGGATCAAGCCGGCCGACCCGGCAGGCACGTGGGCCGAGGTTCCGACCACCGCACCGGGAGGCACCCGACCGGGACTGTCCCGACCCGGCGGACCTGCGCACCCGGGAGATCAGCCGGCGTACCGGGGCGCGGTCGGCGCGCCTACCGGGGCGGTCGGCCCGCGTACCTGGAGGGTCGGCTCACGGGACCCGGAGCACCCGGCCGGCGAACTCGCGTACCCGGACGGACGACCCGCGTACCCACACGGACGACTCGCGTACCGGAATGGACGACACGTGGAGTTGCCCCTTGGGGCCGGACACCTTGATTCCAGACGGTGGTCTGGAGGGAGGATGTCCTGGTGTCTCGCAGGTCGAAGTATCCGGAGCAGTTCCGTCGTGACGCTGTTGAGCTGGTGAACTCGAGTGATCGGCCGTTGCGGCAGGTTGCCCGGGAGCTGGGGGTCAATCACGAGACCTTGCGCTCGTGGGTGAACACCGCCAAGCAGGCCGGCGAAGCCGGGCCGGTGGAGGATTCGGCGGTGACCGATGAGGTGACGCGGTTGCGCAAGCAGGTCGCTGAGCTGCAGAAGGAGAAGGAGATCCTGCGGAAAGCGGCCGCCTATTTTGCGCGCGAGATGGATCGATGATCTACCGCTACCGGTTCATCTCCGAACACCGCGCCACCTACGGCGTGCAGCGGTTGTGCCAGGTCCTGGGCCTGCGCCGGCAGGGCTTCCACGAGTGGGTCGCCGCCGAAGCCGGCCGTGTCCGGCGGGCGGAAGCCGAGGCCGAGCTGGTGCGGGTGATCACCTCGATTCATGCCGAGCACCGCAGGGCCTACGGGGTCCCGCGGATCACCGCCGAGCTGCACCGCCGCGGCTACGCGGTGAACCACAAGCGGGTGGAGCGGCTGATGCGCGAACACGGCCTGGCCGGGATCACCCGCCGCAAACGCCGCACCACCACCCGTCCCGCCGCCGGCCCGGTCACGCCGGTCGGTGATCTGATCCGGCGGGACTTCACCGCCACCGCGCCCGGCCAACGGTTCGTCGGGGATATCACCTGCCTGCCCACTTTCGAGGGCTGGCTTTATCTGGCCACCGTCATCGACCTGCACACCCGTGAGGTCGTCGGGCACGCCATGGCCGAGCACATGCGCACTGACCTGGTCTGCGACGCGATCGCCCTCGCGACTGCCCGCGGCCTCATCGACGATGATGCGGTGTTTCATTCCGACCGCGGCGTCCAGTACACCAGCGGCCAGTTCCGCACCGCCCTGGCCGAACACCGGATCCGGCCGTCGGTGGGGCGGGTCGGATCCTGCTACGACAACGCCGTCGCCGAAGCCTTCTTCGCCACCTTGAAAACCGAAATCGGTGTCTCGATCTGGCGAACCCGAACCCAAGCCCGCCACGACGTGTTCACCTGGCTGCACTACTACAACCACACCAGATTGCACTCCACCAACGGCCACCACACCCCAGCCGAACCCCGAACCAACTATCGTCAAGCCCAGCTGCCTGAAAACCCCGTGTCCGCCTCACCGGGGCAACTCCACACGCGTGATTGGCGGGTCGACACGCGTGATGGGGAGGTCGACACGGCGGCGCGGGCGAGGAGCCCGGTGACCAGGGCCGAGGCGAGGACGAGCGCAGCGAGGCCGGAGGCCCGGTCGAAGGTGAGCTCGCCGAAGCGGCCGAGGACGAAGCCCGTGTGCAGGCTCCAGGCGACCACCGCCACGCCCGTCGCCGGGCGGAGGGGTGCGCGGTAGGCCGCGAAGAGGACGACCGCGCCCGAGGTGACCAGGGAGTACCAGGGGTGACCCGTCGCGCCCGCGAGGTCGGCCACGATCACCGCGGCGACGGCGGCCACGCACCCGAACGGAAATTCGAAGCCCATGCCCCCAGCCCAGCCCACGGGCCGGGGGGAAAGCGTGAGCCAGGACACGTTCCCTACGCCGTCACCGCGGGTCTTTACGCTTTCTTGACGAAGTCCGCGATCGTGTCCACGAGCGACGGCCACACCGGCCGCGGCAGGTTGTGCCCCATCCCCGGGATCACCACCAGCTCCGCGCCCGGGATCGCCTCCGCCGTCGCCTTGCCGCCGCTCACGTTGATCAGCGGGTCCGCGTCGCCGTGGACGACCAGCGCCGGCAGCCGCACCTCGCGCAAAAGGGCCGTGCGGTCGCCCGACGCCACCACCGCCGCCGCGTGGCGCAGGGTGCCCACCGGGTGGCGGGCGCGGTCGTAGTGCAACGCCGCCTTGGCCAGCAGGAACGCCTCGTCGTCCGGGTAGCCGGGGGAGCCGAGCTTCCGGTAACCCTCGACGCTGTCCACCAGCGCCTGCTCCCGCGTCGACGCCGGCGGCCGGGTCAGCAGCGCCAGCGCCCACGGCTCGGCCTGCCCGACCGCCCGGTCGCCGGTGGTCGACATGATCGACGTGAGCGACAGCAGCCGGTCCGGGTGGTCGATCGCCAGCTGCTGGACGATCATCCCGCCCATCGACGCGCCCACGACGTGCGCCCGGGAGATCCCGAGCGCGTCGAGCAGCCTGACAGCGTCGTCCGCCATGTCCGACAGCGTGTACGGCGCACTCGACAGATCGCCGGCCGCCAGCGCGGCCAGGTCCGGCGGCGGCAGGTGGTCGAGCCACGTCGAGAGCCCGACGTCCCGGTTGTCGTACCGCACGACGAAGAACCCGCGGCCGGCCAGCAGCTCGCAGAAGCCGTCCTCCCAGGTGATCATCTGGGCGCCGAGGCCCATCACGAGGACCAGCGGCGGAGCCGCCGGATCGCCGAAGGTGTCGTACTCGAGCTCGAGACCGTTGGCCTGTGCGCGTGCCATACCCCGATCCTGCCGTACCCGCGCGGAGCTGGCACCGGGCCGGGCCGTGCGGTTACCGTTACGCCCCATGCCGACCTCTTCCTCGGGCACCGGACAGCGCCCCCGCTCGCGGGCCGCCGCGGGCCTGCCGGCGCTGACGGCCGACTGCATCGTCTCCGCGGCCACGGCCCTCACCGCCCAGCGCGGCCTGGACAACTGGACGCTGCGGGAGCTCGCCCGCTCGGTCGAGGCCTACCCGGCGGTGATCTACCACCACGTCGGCGACCGGGACGCGGTGGTGAACGCCGTCGTCGACCGGGTCGTCGGGCTGCTGGAGCTGCCGGACGAGCGGCTGCCGTGGCAGGAGTGGTTCACCGAGCTGCTGGCCGGCCTGCGCGCGGTGCTGCGGACCTACCCGGGCTGCGCGCGGCGGCTCGCCCTGTTCGGCCCGTCCGTCAAAGCGGCGACGCGCACCATCGACGCGGGCATCGGCGTGCTGCTGGGCGCCGGGTTCGGCCGCGAGAGCGTCTTGGCCTACAACCTGCTGCTGATGACCGCGTGCCAGTTCGTCGCCATGGAGGACGACCGCGACGGCGCGCTCGCGCTGCGGATCGACAACACCGAGGAGTACGCGACCTACCGCGAGCGGGCCGACCTGCCGGGGATGGCCGAGCTGGGCTCGGCGATGCACGACCTGATGGGCGACCCGGACCTCGCCTCGGGCTACTACGCGCAGCTCTACGACTACGCGGTCCGGCGGTGCCTCGACGGCCTCGCGCACCGGCTGGACGAACTTCGCGAATCGGACACCGAAGGTTGACAGCGACTTGACAGTGCTTCGGCGTACCGTGGGCGTGCGTCGGTGGTTCGCCCACTGACCCGGAGCCCCTGGCGCCCTCCTCCCCCTCGTGGCGCCGGGGGCTTCGGTCTACCCGGAGTCGCCCTGCCGCGGTGACGGCGGCCCGGGGCGCGACGGCGCCGCCTGGATGGCCGGGAAGACCTCGCCGACCAGCGTCACCAGCGACTTCGACAGCAGCAGGTGCACCTGGTCGCGGGTCAGCGACCCGCGCACCAGCCACTCCCGGCCCGCCGACTTCACCATCCCGCCGAACGCGCGCACCAGCGCGTTCAGCTCGGGCCCGTGCTCGCTCTCCCGCGACAGCCCGACGGCCTCCAGCACGCGGTCGGCGGATTCGCGGTCGGCCTCTTCGAGGATGCGCTCCACCTCGAGGTCGCGGCCGATGCCCTCCGGCGCGATCGCGGCCAGCCACATCCGCTCCTGGCTGGTGACCATGTCGAGGAACCACTCGATGGCGACGTCGGCGCGCAGTTCCAGCGGCCCGTCGGGGAGGATCTCGACGGCCAGCCGCGGCACGGTCAGCGCGCGGCGGATGATTTCCAGGTACAGCTCGCGTTTCGTGCCGAAGTAGTGGTTGATCAGCCCCCGCGCCACCCCGGCCGCCGCCGCGATGTCCGAAGTGGACACTGCGGAATAGGGACGCTCACCGAACAGCCGCGCCGCACAAGCGTAGATCTGTTCCTTCCGTTCGTCCGGTTCCAGTCTTCGCCATCTCGGCGCCGGCTCGGTGTTCATCCGCCCATCGTCGCACGGGCCGTTGCGCCGGGCAGGGTAGTGCGCACGATGTCGGACGCGCACCCACGATCGGGGCACGGTCAGTCCGGGAGCGTGATCGGCGCGAGGTCCGCGAAGCCGTCTCCGGGGCCCGGATTCGCCGGATCGGTTACTCCGCCGAAGTGGTGCAGCACGCCCCACACCGCGTTCAGCGCCGTCTGCACCGCGCCCTCGGCCCAGCCCGCCGTCCACGAGATGTCGTCGCCCGCGAGGAACAGGCCCCGGTAGCGCGCCGGCAGCTCGTCCTGCACGAAGTGCGTGAACAGCCGCTGCTGGTAGCGGTAGTGCCCGGGCAGGTTCGCCTTGAACGCGCCCATGAAGTGCGGCTCGGCCTCCCAGGACACGGTCACCGGGTCGCCGATGATGTGCCGCCGGACGTCGACACCGGGGTAGATCTCGCGCAGCGACTGGAGCATCACCTCGACGCGCTCGCCGACCGGCAGCGGCAGCCACTTCAGCGAGTCGTCGGCCCACGTGTAGGACAGGCAGATCACCGCGGGGCTGTCCGGGTCGTCGCCGAGCAGGTACGTGCCGCGGGGCATCCGGTCGGTGAGCGTCATGCTCATCGCGTCGCGGCCGGTGCCCGCGTCGCGGTCCAGCCAGAACGGCCGGTCGACCGGCACGAACACCTTCGACGACGCCATGTAGTGCGTGCGCTCGATCGCCGTCCAGTGGTCGATCGGGAACAGCGCCTCGTCGCACTCGATGTTCGACAGCAGCATCCAGCTCTGCGCGGTGAACACCGCCGCCGGGAACGTCCGGATGTGCCCTTCGGTGTCGGTCACGGTGATGTTGCCGGGTGCCGTGCGGTGCAGCCGCGCGACGCCGGGCTGCGGACGTCCGCCGTGCAACGTGCTCAGGCTGGTGCCGGCGGGCCAGAAAGCGGTCTCTTCCGGGGCGTGTTCCCACAACCGCAGGGGGAGCTGCCTGCTGCCGCCGACGATGCTGCGGTGCTCGTCGTCGGCTCCGGTGTAGACCACCCGCAGGATCTCCAGGATGGAGTTGGGGAAGTCGGTGTCCCAGCCGCCGGTGCCGAAGCCGACCTGGCCGAAGATCTCGCGGTGGCGGAAGGAGGCGAACGCCGGGGAGTCGCAGAGGAAGCCGTAGAACGTCTGGTTGTCCAGCCGCGGGACGAGCTCGTTCCACAGCCGCTTGATCGTCTTCGCGTCGCGGTCGCGGATCGCCGTCTGCATCTCGGCGAAGCAGGCGTGCTCGGCCAGCGTCCGGTCCCAGGCCGTGGCGACCTCGCGGAAGACGGCGGGCAGGTCCTCGGGCGTGCGCGCGTAGTGGCTCTCGCCCTTCAGGTCGACGACGGTGCTCGGCGTCCCCGGCGCGAGCGGGTTCGGGAACGGCGTGGTCTCCAGCCCCACCTTGTCGATGTAGTGGAACAGCGCGGTCGACGCGGGCGGGAAGCGCATCGCACCCATCTCGGCGACGACGTCGTCCGGGCAGCCGGGGAACCGCACGGTCCGCAGGCGGCCGCCGAGCTCGGCGATCTCGTACACCACCGGCCGCAGGCCCAGCTTCATCAGCTCGTACGCGGTGACGACGCCGGAGAGGCCGCCCCCGATCACGGCGACCTCGGTGCCGTGCCGCTCGGCGGGCAGCGTGCCCAGGCCGGCGGGGTGGGCGAGGTAGTCGTCGTAGGCGAACGGGAAGTCCGGGCCGAACATCGTGATCGGGCGGCCCGCCGGTTCGTCGTGGTGGATCGCGGTCGGGACGGCGGAGGTCATGCGGTGGTTCCTCGGTACAGTTCGGGCCGTCGGTCGGCCAGGTGGGTGTTCTCCAGGCGGGACGCGGCCAGCGCGTCCCGGGTGACGTCGGCGGTGACGACTTCGGGCCCGGCGCCGGCGCGGGCCAGCACCTCGCCGGTCGGGGCCACGACGCAGGACCGGCCGCAGTAGGTCAGCTCCCGCTCGGTGTCACAGCGGTTCGCGTAGGCGACGAACAGCTGGCTTTCGTAGGCGCGGGCGGGCACGAGCGTGTCCGCGACCAGCTCGTACGGGCTCATCAGCGCGGTCGGCACGACCAGGAGCTCGGTGCCGGCCAGCGCGTGCGCGCGGACCAGTTCCGGGAACTCGACGTCGTAGCAGATCAGCAGGCCGATCCGGAGGCCGCCGAGGTCGGCCTGGACGACGGGGTCGTCGCCGGGGGTGAACCAGGCCTTGTCGAGCTCGCCGAAGAGGTGCGTCTTGCGGTAGTTGGCGAGCCGGTTTCCGGCCGCGTCGATCAGCTGGACGCTGTTGTAGACGTGCTCGCCGTCGGTTTCCGGGTAGCCGTAGGCCAGTGCGGTGCCGGTGCGCCGCGCCCACGCGGACACCCGGGCCGCGGTGGGGCCGTCGGCGGGTTCGGCGAGCTCGTGCGTGCGCGCGCCGATGTGGTAGCCCGTGGTGATCATCTCCGCGGTGACGACCAGGTCGGCGTCGATTCCGGGCAGGTCGGCGAGCGGGCCCTGGTGGATCGCGACCCTCATGCCAGCCTCGACTTCCGGATCCCGTAGCCGAAGTAGATCAGCAGGCCCAGGACCATCCAGGCGCCGAAGACCAGCCAGGTGGCGCCGTCGAGGCTGAGCATCATGTAGCCGCAGCACAGCACGCCCAGGATCGGCGTCACCGGCGAGAGCGGGACGCGGAACGTCCGCGGGCGGTCGGGCTGGCGCTTCCTGAGCAGCAGGACGGCGACGTTGACCAGGCCGAACGCGAACAGCGTGCCGATGCTGGTGGCGTCGGCGAGCTTGCCGAGCGGGATGAAGGCGGCCAGGACCGCGACGAACCCCGAGACGACGAGGGTGTTGATCCGCGGGGAGCCGGTCTTCGCGTCTACTTTGGACAGCGCGGGCGGGACGAGGCCGTCGCGGGACATCGCGAACAGGATGCGCGTCTGTCCGTAGAGGACGGTCAGGACGACGCTGGAGATCGCCACGATCGCGCCGACGGCCAGCAGCCCGGCCCAGAACGGGTTGTCCGAGACGACGTCGAGCACGTGGGAGAGCGCGGCTTCCTGGCCGTCGAACTGCTGCCACGGCAGGGCGCCGACGGCGGCCACCGCGACCAGGCAATACAGCACGGTCACGATGCCGAGGGAGAGCAGGATCGCGCGCGGCAGGTCGCGCTGCGGGTTCTTGGCCTCCTCGCCGGCGGTCGAAGCGGCGTCGAAGCCGATGTAGGAGAAGAACAGCTTGGCGCCGCCGGCGCTCAGCCCGGCCAGCCCGAGCGGCAGGAACGGCGTGAAGTTCTTCGCCTGCACCGCGGTGAAGGCGATCGCGCAGAAGAGGACCAGGGTGCCGATCTTGACCACGACCATGACGGCGTTGGCCCGCGCGCTCTCCTCGGCGCCGGACAGGAGCAGGACCATCGCGAGGACGACGACGAGGATGGCGGGCACGTTGACGACCCCGCCGGAGCCGGGCGGCTGGCTGAGCGCGTCCGGGATGGCGAAGCCGAAGGCCAGGCGGAGCAGCTCGTTGAGGTACTGGCCCCAGCCGACGGCGACGGAGGCGACCGAGACGCCGTATTCGAGGACCAGGCACCACCCGCAGACCCAGGCGACGAGCTCGCCGAGCGTGGCGTAGGTGTAGGAGTAGGACGAACCGGACAACGGGATCATCCCGGCGAGCTCGGCGTAGGACAGCGCCGAGAACAACGCCGTGACGCCGGCGAGCACGAAGGAGAGCACCACCGCCGGGCCGGCCACCGGGACGGCCTCGCCGAGCACGACGAAGATGCCGCTGCCCAGCGTCGCCCCGATGCTGAGCATGGTGAGCTGCCCGAGGCCGAGCGACCGCTTCAACGTGCCATGATCACCTTCGGCGACCAGGTCGGCGACCGGTTTCCGCCGCACCGTCGCGGCTCGCAGAGTCATGCCGACGACGGTAACGGTCGTTTCCGGAGCGCAAAACAGGGGAACATTGCGCGTACAGATGAATCACAGGTGATTCATTGCACATAGTCGTCAGATCATGGCGATTCGTTTTGATTCGTCTGGAAGTGTCGGATCGGCGGTCGGCCGTTCGTGGAGGGGGTGAGCGGCCGCCACGAGGGCGCCGCCACGAGTCCCAAGGGGAAGAAGATGGCCGTCGCCCGCCGCATGTACGACCTGGTCGAGCCGATCGGCCTGGTGCCCTACTTCGCCGACGAGTCGGACGAGGCCCTGCTGGCGCTCGGCCTGCGCAACGTGTGGGACGCCTACTTCGCCGGGCGGGCCGCGCCGCTGGGCCGGTCGGTGCCGGCCGAGGTGGTCCACGCGATCTTCTACAACTTCGCTCCCGGCGAGGTGGCCCGGCACATCCCGCGGGTCTGGGAGCTGACCACGCCCGAGGCGGCGCTGGCGGCCCGTGAGCGGGGCTGCGTCGCGGGGATGCGGCGGGTCCTCGGTGACCTCGCGGACGACCCGCGGGTCGCCCGCGCCGCCGACCTCCTCCTGAAGGCGGCGACCAGCGCGCCGGTGGAGGGACGTGCGCTCTTCTCCGCCCTGCGCGCGCTGCCGGTCCCGGAGGAGCCGGTGGCCCGGTTGTGGCACGCGGCCACCCTGCTGCGCGAGCACCGCGGCGACGGTCACATCGTCGCGCTGGTGGCCGAGGGCATCGGCGGGACGGAGGCCCACGTGCTCCACGCGCTGTCGATCGACCTGCCCGCGGAGAAGTTCGGCCGGGTCTGGCACCTGCCCGCCGCCCAGCTGACGGCGGTCGTCGACGACCTGCGCGCCCGCGGCCTCGTCGGCCCCGACGGCTGGCTGACCGCCGACGGCCGGGCTGCGAAGGAGCGCGTCGAGGCCCTGACCGACCGGCTCGCCGAGGCCCTGTACGAGGCCCTCACCCCGGCCGAGCTCGACAGCCTCATCGCCGACCTCGAACCGCTCTCGGCCCCCTTCCGGGCCACCTTCCCGATGTAGCGGTCGTGGGGGGGGTGTGGGGGTTTTTTTCGCCCATCACCACACCAAACAAAAGGAGAAGACACAAGAGAAAAAAACACAAAACAAAAAAAAAA
>NZ_JBSGBK010000063.1:0-53435 GCF_053601215.1 Amycolatopsis sp. NPDC004772 | reverse complement strand
CCCAACACCCCCAAATATAGATGGTTTTTTCTGTTTCTGTTTTTCTGTAGTGTGAGATTCGTTTCTTGACGGGGGGGGGTGCCGGGCGCCCGGCCGGGCCCTGGCGGTTGTAGTCGGCCACGAACGCGGCGCGCTGCTCGTCGGTCATCTGGTTGAGCAGCACGTTCGGCGACTGCACCTCGGGCATCCGGCGCAGGTGGTCGAGCGTCCACATCTTCTTCGGGTCGAGGTCCAGGTGCGGCTGGGCGACCATGGTCTTGCCGTCGTCGCGGACGAAGCCCATGTCGGAGACGACGTCGGCCCAGTTCCAGCCGTGGTAGAGCGTCTCCCACTCGCGGGCGCCGACCAGCTGGCCCATGTTCGGGGTGTTGCGGCCCTGGTAAGTGGGCCGGAACGCCTCGGCGTCGGTCCAGCGGCAGGTCTCCGAGCAGTACGTCCGGTGCTGGCCGTCGACCTGGTCGACCACCATGTCCTCGCGGATCAGGCACGGCACCATGCAGGTCCAGCAGCGGTGCGGGTACACGTAGTCGACGTTCTCGGCGACGATCGGGTGGTGCCCGTTCGGCGTCGCGAGGCGGTTGTAGTTCTCCCACCACTTGCCGTACTTGTCGTACCAGCCCGGGTACTTGTACTCGAACCACTCGAAGTCCTCATCGGTCATCGGGTCGATGCGCCAGTAGTTGGCGAGCCACCCGGTGGCGAAGAACTGCGCGACCTCGTGGACGTAGCCCTTGTTCCAGATCCGGTTCCAGGCTTCCTCGATCAGGTCGTGCGGGATGACGAGCCCGTACTTCTCCAGCGGGACCAGGTAGGAGCGGTAGTAGTCGTCGTAGATCCAGCGGCGCCACATTTCCGCGTAGCTTTCGCGGTCCTTGCGGCGGTCCTTGGTGCCGTATTCGATGAACGTGCCGATCGCGGCGTCGACGACGGCGTGGTTGTTCCACCACGCGTACCGCAGGTCGCGTTCGAGCAGCTGGTGGTTGCTTTCGTCGGACAACGCCATCAGCAGGGTCGCGTAGCCGTTGCTGATGTGGCGCGATTCGTCGGACTGGACGGAGTGGAACACCGTGGGCAGCAGGTAGTCGCCGTTCGCGGCGGCTTCGGCGGGCATGGCGACGAACAGCGTGTTCGTGAACGCCGTTTCGGCGACGATGGTCAGGTAGATGCTCGCCGCGGTGATGGCGTCCCCGGTGATGAAGCCTTCGGCGAACTGGCGGCCGATGGTGCCGCAGTAGTCGTTCTGGAAGTTGCGCAGGCTCGAGTTGAAGCCCGCCGGGTCGATGTAGTTCTGCATGTACAGGCGCTTGAGGTTCTGCTGGATCGTCGAGTGGCGGACCTCGTCGATCATCTGGATCGCCTGGCCGTTGTGCAGTTCCGGGTTCGGGACCGTGCGGAACAGCAGCGGCATCGCCCGCGCGGCGGAGATCTCCGGCAGCGGGATGATCGACAGGAACAGTTTCTGCCACTCCAGCCAGCGTTCCTGGACCTGGCGGAACATGTTGCCGCGGATCGCGCCGTCCTCGGCGCCGTAGACCCGGTGGTCCTTTTCCTCCTGCATCGGGAAGTACGAGCGGAGGACCTGCTTCAACGGGTCCTTCTTCTTGGCCTTCCGGAAGGTGTAGTCGGTGCCGTAGTGCGAAACCGGGGTGTGGTACGCCGGTTCCCACGACAGTTCCTGGATCTTCTGGTGGGCTTTCGCCACACTCTGGCGACTCATGGCTCACTCCTTATTCACGGCTCGCCGGCCCGGCGTTGACCATTAGGCGGGCCCGCGCGGTGGCCGCGGGTCTCAATCTGAGACAGAACCGCGGCCCGGCGGCGTGTCGAGCAGCCGCGCGCGCAACGCGGCCAGCTCGTCGTGGACGCCGGCCCGCACCCGGGCGTCCCCTTCGGCCGCCGGGACGATCCCGAACGCGCGCAGCAGCGCGGCGGCGGGCTCGCCGGGGTCGCCCGCGGCGCCCAGCGTCGGGTGCAGCCCCTGCTCGGCCAGGTGGGTGAAGACCAGGTTCACGATCGTCCACGGGTTGTACGTTTCGGCGGCCATGACTCCATGGCACCGCTGCTCCGCGGCCCGGAGCGTCTCAATTTGAGACACCGCCGCCACCCTCGCGCGCTTACTCTGGACGGGCGTCACTACGGGAGGTCACGTGGACGAGATCGCGCCCGGCACACTGGTCGCCGACGACGAACTCGCCCGCACCCGCGTGCGGTTCCTGACCGCGGAAACGGTTCCCGCGGACACGGTGCGGCCGACGATCCTCGCCTCGTGGCGGCGGTCGCGGGAGTTCCAGGTCGAGGCCGACCGGATCGACCCGCTCTACCTCGGCGACCAGAACCTCGACATCCCGCTCATGCGCGGCGCCGAACCGGTGCTGGAGAAGCTGGGCGAGCAGTTCGAGGGCCAGCCGATCAGCCTCATCCTCACCGACCCCGGCGGGGTCGTGCTCACCCAGCGGACCGGGGACGCCGACCTGGCCCGGCACCTCGAGCGCGTCGAGCTGGTGCCCGGGTTCAGCTACGGCGAGCAGTCCGTCGGCACGAACGGCATCGGCACCGCGCTGGAGGACGGCCGCCCGACGACGGTGTTCGGCCACGAGCACTACGCCGAGCACCTGGAGAACCTGGCCTGCGCCGGGGTGCCGATCCACCACCCGATCTCCGGCAAGAAGGTCGGCGCCGTCGACCTCACCTGCTGGTACAAGGACGCCGGCGGCCTGCTCGTCGCGCTGGCCCGCTCGACGGCCGAGCAGATCCGCCAGGCCCTGCTGCGCCACAGCGACCTGCGGGAGATGCTGCTGTTCCAGGCCTACCTGCAGACCTGCCGCCGGTGGACGGGCATCGTGCTGGCGTTCAACGAAGACATCGTGATGATGAACGACCGGGCGCGGCAGCTGCTCGACCCGGCCGACCAGTCGGTGCTGCTGGGCCACGCCACCGAGGCGCTGGCCGAGGGCCGCCGGACGCCCGCGACCCTGTCGCTGTCCAGCGGGTTGCGGGTCCGGGTGCTGTGCCGCCGCGTCGCGGGCCGGCGCGAAGCCGAGACCGCGGGCGGCGTGCTGTCGGTGAAGCTGATCGAGGCCGAGGAGACCTTGGCCGTCTCGACGCCGATGCTGCCGATGTACCTGCCGGGTGTGGTCGGCTCGGCACCGCTGTGGCTGCGCTGCGGGCACGACCTCGACTCCGGCCACCAGCGCGGCGAGTGGGTCGCGCTCGAAGGCGAGCCCGGCACCGGCAAGCTGACCCTGGCCAAGGGCCTGCACCAGCGCCACCACCCGGCGGCCCGGCTGCTCACCGTCGACGCAGCCGCCGCCCCGGACTGGGCCGAACTGCCGCGCGAGCACGCCGAAGCCCCGATCCGCACGCTGGTGATCCGGCACGCGGACCGGCTGGCGGCCCCGGCGGCCGGCGCGCTGGCGGCGGTCCTGCGGACCCTGCGCGAGGAGCCGAGCCCGCCCTGGGTCGTCGTCACCCTCGTGCCGGAGGCCGAGACCGAACCGGCGCTGGCCGAGCTGCTGAAGTTCTTCCCCCGGACGGTGCGGGTGCCGCCGCTGCGCCACCACGTCGAAGACCTCGCCGAGCTCGTCCCGCTGGTGCTGAGCAAACTCGGCTACGGCGGCCGGCTGACCTGCTCGGCGGCGGCGCTGCACCTGCTGATGCGGGCGGAGTGGCCGGGCAACACCGGCCAGCTCCACCAGGTGCTGCGCACGGTCGCTCAGCGCCGCCGCGCCGGCACCATCCGCCCCGGCGACCTCCCGGCGGAGTTCCACGCGGTGACCCGGCGGCCGCTGAACCGGTTCGAGTCGATCGAGCGGGACGCCATCGTGCGGTGCCTGGAGGACGCGGACGGCAACAAGGTCCGGGCCGCGAAGCTGCTCGGCATCTCCCGGGCGACGATCTACCGCAAGATCCACGAGTACGGCATCGTGCCGCCGGCCCGGTAGCCGCCCGGATCCCCGGCGGGCGGCTCCCGGTGCGTCACTTCGACGGCGGGGTCACCGCCTTCGCGACCTCTTCGATCGTCTTGGCGTCGACCAGCCCGGTGTCCTCGAGCACCTCCATGTGGTCCATCACCGTCTGGTTCGCCTGCCGCGCGTGCCGCCGGATGACGTCGTTCTGCGTGCCGGCGCGGACTTCGGCGATGGTCGCGAAGATCTTGCCGTGCGACGAGCGGAGCAGGTTCGCGAACAGTTTGTCGAACTCGAGCCCCTGGGCGGCGGTCAGCTGGCGGACCCAGCCCTGCTGCTCGGGGCTGGCCTGGTCGGGCAGCGTCACCCCGAGCATCTTCGCGTCTTCGCGCACGAGCTGGTCCAGGCGCGAGTGGCCGTCCAGCAGGTGCAACCCGGCGCGCTTCACCTGTTCGCTGCTGGCGTGGGTCTGCGCCAGGGAGCCGGCGGGGATTTCCCACAGCCCGGCCTGGCGGACCTTGACCAGGAACGTCTTGTCGAGCTCGGTCACCGGCCCGGCGCCGGTCACCGGACCGGTGGCGGCGGCTTCGCCCGCCGAGCCCATCTGCATGCCGGCCATGTCCTGGCCATAGGCGGGGACCTGCGCCTGCGTCGAGCCGGGCGAGGTCTGGGCGTTGGCCTGCAGCACCATGACCGAGCCCACGCCGACCACGGCGAGCGTGGCCACGACGACCAGCGCGGTCCGGGCCTTGGCGCGGCCCGTCATGCCACGGTGATCCGGCATGATTCCTCCTTCTGACGACAGTGCGGGTACGGGGTACACGGAAGCCGTCGCGGGGAGGTTCAGCGAAATCCGAGGAATTTTTCTTGCGAGCCAACGGAATCATCGTTCAGGCGCGCTGAAGACAGCAGAAACAGAAGGATGGCCGATACGGCCGGACACACCCGGCGAGCGCCGGGGATGTCCATCTTGACCGATGCTCTTGCGATTGGCAAGTATTGCGGCATGCAACCCCACCACGAAGAAGCGGCCCCGGGCGGCGACCCGGACGTGGCCGCCCTCGACGGCCTCACCGTGGTCCTGGTCGGGATCGCGTGGGAGTGCGCGCACGCGGCCCCGCCGGAGGTGTCGTTCCCGCAGTCGCGGCTGCTGCTGGTCCTCGACCGCCTCGGCCGCGTCCCGAGCTCCCAGCTGGCGGCGGCGATGGGCGTCAACGCGTCCTCGGTGACGCGGCTGGCGGATCGGCTCGAAGGCCTCGGGTACGTGGCCCGCGGCCGCAGCCCGGGCAACCGCAGCGTCGTCACCCTGGAGGTGACCGAGGCCGGGCACGAGATCGTGGCGCGCATGCTCGAGCGGCGGCAGGCCGCGCTGGGGGCGCTGCTGGCCAAGCTGCCACCGTCCCAGCGCAAGGCCGCGGCCAAGGCGGCCCGCCAGCTGGTCCACGCGGCGGCGACCATCCCGGCACTCGGTCCGGCCGCGCTGTGAGTGCCATCCTGGACGGCATGCCGACCCGCTGGACGTGCCCCCGCTGCGACCGCGAGTTCGCCCGCGCGGGCCAGGGCCACACGTGCGTCCCCGGCGGCACGGTCGAGCAGACGTTCGCGGGCAGGCCACCGTGGCAGCGCGCGGTCTACGACGCGGTGCTCGGCCACCTGCGCACCCTCGGCGACGTCCACGAGGACGCCGTCAAGGTCGGGGTGTTCCTCAAGCGGGACCGGAAGCTGGCGGAGCTGCGCCCGCGCTCCCGCGACGTGCTGGTGTACCTGTGGCTGCCCCGGCCGGTGGAGACGGCCCGCATCGCCCCGGCGAGCTGGGCGAGCGGGCCGCGGGTCGGGCACAGGCTGAGCCTGCGCGCGGTGTCCGATGTGGACGACGAAGTCCGCGGCTGGCTGACCGCGGCCTTCGCCGTCTCCTGAAGGTCAGGAACCCGTGGGGCCCGTCCAGCCGTCCGGCACGTGCCCGATCCGGACCCGCTGCGGGTGGTCGCCCACCGGGACCGAAACGAGCTTCTGCCCCGTCGCGAAGTCGATCGCCGTCACCTGGTCGGCGCCGGCTTCCGAGATCACGCACGCCTGGCCGTCGCCGCTCACCGTGGCCCAGTACGGCTTCACCGCGGGGACGAGGGTGCCCTGCTGCAGCGTCGTGCGGTCGACGACCGTCGCGTAGTCGTCCATCGTTCCGGCGATGCAGAGCTTGGTGCCCGCCGGGTTCATCGACATGCCGTGGTGGCGGGAGTCGTTGACGAAGGTCTTGCGGTCGTCGCTGGTGGCCGGGTTCTTCGGCAGCTCCTTGATCCGGGTGATCTTGTCGGTGGCCACGTCGTACTCGGCGAAACCGTTGAAGAACGACACCTGGAAGTACAGCTTCGACCCGTCCGGCGTGAACGCGACCGGCCGGACGGCGTCCGAGAGGTCGCTGCGGCCGAAGGCGTCGAGCCGCTGGCGCATGTCGATCACCTTGACCTGGCGGAAGGTCGCGGCGTCGACCACGGTGATCCGCCGGTCCCCCTTGGTGAAGTCCCAGCCCGGGTCGTCGAGGTCGGTGTTGACCTCGCCGATCGACATGTTCCAGAGGGAGCGGCCGCCGTCGGTGAACACGTTCTCGTGCGGTTTGTCCCCGGTGGCGAACGAGCCGAGCTGCTGCCCGGTGACGATGTCCAGCACGTGCACGGTGTTCGACGTCGACGCGGAGACCGCGACGCGGCGGCCGTCCGGCGACACCGCCATGTGGTCGGAACGGAAGCCCGACACCGGGAAGCGCCAGTTGATCCGGCCGGTCGTCAGGTTGATCGAGACGACGTCGGCGAAGCTCGGCCGCGACGCCACCACCGACGAGCCGTCCGGGGTGGTGTACATGTCGTCGACGAACTGGTCGTGCCCCTCGCCGGGCCCGTTGCGGATGCCGAGGAAGAAGGCCAGCTTGATCGGGTTGAGGTAGATCTCCGTCAGCCGTGCGTCCTTGTCCGGGATGATGTTCACCCGCGCGATCCGGGCGAACGAGCCACGGGACTGGATGACGTCCGCCGTGCCTTCCCAGTTGTTGCCGACGAACATCACCTCCCGCAGCGCCGCCGCGCCGGTCGCCGGCACGGCGGCCCCGGTCGCCAGCAGGGCGACGGACGCGGTGAGGCAGGCCAGGCGGGATAAGTAAGACCGCTTCCGACGGGGTTTGCGCACGAGGAGACACCTTTCGGCAGTGAAGAGGTGCGGTGGATTTGGCGGAGAAACGAGGTTACTGTCCGGTATTGTCACGATAACCGGCCACCGGAGCCGCTCCGGTAGGGCCGCTCGCCCAACATCGCGGACGCGGTGTTGTGGCCCTGCCACAACGGGAGGGTGCCGTGCCGGCCTCGCCGCTGCTCCGGCAGGTGCTCGACGCGATGGCCGCCGATGACGCCGTCGTCGACGAGCTGGTGAAGGCCGCACGGGACCAGTCGCCCGAGGTCGCGCGGCTGCCGGAGGCGGAGAACCGGCGGCACGTCCGGTTCCTGCTCTCGGCCGCGCTGCGCGCCACCACGAACCCCGACAGCGCCGACTACACGACCGCCGAGGCGCTCGGCGCCGATCGGGCCGCCCAGGGTGTCCCGCTCACCGACCTGCTGCGCGGGGTCCAGGCCGGCCGGACGCTCGCGGCGCGGTTCGCCGTCGAACGCGCCCGGGCCGCGGGCCTGCCCGACGACGTCATCCTCGAAACCGTGCTCGACGCCGAGCGCTACACCGGCGCGCTGGAACGGCACATCGTCAAGGGTTACCACGCCGCCGAGCTGCAGCTGTCACGAACCGTGCGGGACGCGCGGACCCAGCTCCTGCGCACCCTGCTCCTCGCCGGGCACCCGCCCACGCCGGAGGAACTGCGGCGGGCGGGGTTACGCCCCGAAGGCCGTTACTCCTGCGTGGTGTCCGATGTCACTGACCCGGCGCGGGCGCGCGCGCTCGAACAGGCGCTGCTGGAGTTCGGCGGGGTGTACGGGCTGGTCGAGGGCCGGCTCACCGGCCTGGCGGCGCGCCCGCCCACTGGGGTCTCGCCGGCCGACGGCGTGGTGCTGGTCGTCGCGCCTCCGGTGGCGCTGCCCGAATTGCCGGAGGTGCACCGCCTCTGCACGGCGGCGGCGCGGATCGCCGGGCCCGGCCACCACGACCTGACCGCGCTGGCGAGCGAAGTCGCCCTGGCGGCGCAGCCGCTGCTGGCGGACCTGCTCACGGGCGGCCTGCTCGGCGCCCTCGACCCCGCGAACGCGTTCCACCGAGAGCTGGCCGCGACGGCGCTGGCCTACCTGGACCACGGCCAGCGCCTGCGGACCACGGCCGACGCGCTGCACCTGCACCCGAACACGGTCCGCTACCGCCTCGACCGGCTGGCCGAGCTCACCCCGGTGGCCCTGGCCGAGAACAGCGGCGGCCGCGTCCTCGACGCCGTGCGGTCGTGGTGGGCCCTGCAGAACTGGCTCGGTGATCGTTAGAGTCACCCGCATGGCTGAACTCCGCCGCATGCCGGCGACCACAGCGTCCGGAGAATGCGTTTTCTGCGCCATCGGCTCGGGTCAGGCCCCGGCCGCGTTCGTGCACGAGGACGACGAGTTCGTCGCGATCGTCGACCTGCGCCCGGTCACGACCGGCCACCTGCTGGTCCTCCCCCGCGCCCACCACGCGGACCTCGCTTCGCTCCCGGCTCCCGCGGGCGCGCGGATGTTCACCATCGCCCAGGAACTGGCGGCGGCGTTGCGGCGCACGGACCTGCCGTGCGAGGCGATCAACCTGTTCCTGGCCGACGGCAAGGCGGCGGGCCAGGAGATCCCCCACGTCCACCTGCACGTGATCCCCCGGTTCGCCGGCGACGGCTTCGTCCTGAGCGCCGACTGGCGAGTGCGGCCGAAGGAGGAGCTGGTGGAGGTCGCGGAGAAGGTCAAGGCGGCGCGTTAGGCCTTGTGCAGCTTGTCCGGGTGGTGGACGGCGGTCTTGCCGGATTTCTCGCTGCGGACGAGGTATTGCGGGTCGTCGGGGGACGCCTTGACGTCCCGCTTGCCGGCGTGGGTGTCCTTGGTGATCTTCTCCTCGACCGTGCCGACGGAGCTCTGGTTGCCGGCGTCCCACTTGACGCGGTCGCCCTTCTTGAATTCCTTGGTCATGGCGGGAGGGGTACCCCGGATTCGCCGGCTCACCACCGACGCCGGCCAACCGATACGGTGATCGTGTGGAGCGACGCCGGCACGCCACGTCGTTCGGCGCGGCGGCGGCCGCCTACGCCGAACACCGCCCGGACTACGCCGAGGCCGCGGTGCGCTGGGCGCTCGACCCGGCACCGGGCCGCCGGGTGCTCGACCTCGGCGCCGGGACCGGCAAGCTGACCGCCACGCTGGTGGCCCTGGGTTTCGCCGTGACCGTGGTCGAGCCCGACCCGGCCATGCTGGCGGAATTGCGCCGCACCCTGCCGGACGTCCGTGCCCGGCCGGGTCACGCCGAGGCGATCCCGCTGCCGGACGCGTCCGTCGACGCGGTGGTGGCCGGCAACGCCCTGCACTGGTTCGACATGGCGGTCGCGGGCCCCGAGATAGCCCGGGTCCTCGTGCCGGGCGGCGTCCTGGCCGGGCTGTGGAACGTCGTGGACGACCGGGTCGGCTGGGTGGCCGGGCTGGCGCGCGCCGGCGGAAGCGCGGTGATCGGCCCGCGGGACACGCCCACCGGCTGGCGCGCCGAAACGGCCGAAGTCCTCCCGCCCCGGTTCGGTGCCCCGGAGCGCGCCGGATTCCCGCACGGACAGCGCCGTACCGCCGGCTCCCTGGTGGCGGCGCTGGCCACCCGGGCGGGTGTCCTGGTCATGCCGCCACCGGAGCGGGAGAACACCCTCGACCGGATCCGGGCCTTCCTCGCGCGGGAACCGGAAACGGCGGACGGCGAGTTCACCCTCCCGATGCTGACCTGCGTGCTGCGCGGCCGCAGCGGGTACCCGTCGGGAATGGACGACGAAGAAACCCGCCGCGAGTTCGGCGACAGCGTCAACATGACCGCCAAGCAGCTCGACGACTGGCTCGGCACCGACGAGTCGAAGGCCGCCGGGCAGCACAACGACGCCGAGTCGATCGGGCACCGGTCCGGCCGCCGGATCGTGGAGATCCTGCGGAAGAAGAAGGACGACCTCACCGGCGACGACCTCGCCCACATGCGCAAGGTCGTCGGCTACGTCCACCGGCACCTGGCCCAGCGCCCCTCGGGCGACGTCAAGGACACCACCTGGCGGCACTCGCTCATGAACTGGGGCCACGATCCGCTGCACTAGCCGCGTAGTCCGGCAGTTCCAAGGCGTTCGCCGCTTCCCGGATCGGGCGGGACATCTGCTCCAGGACGCGGTTGCGGCCCGGCAGGTACGGCATCAGCTTGATCATCCGGGTGTTGAACCACGCGAACGCCCGCGACTGCGGGATGATCCCGCGCAACGCCGTCTTCGCCAGCGCCTGGTTCTTCTCGATGAACGGCCGCATCAAGGCTTCGTAGCGGGGCAGCGCCTCGGAGAAGTCCGAGGCCAGCTCGCCCGCCAGGACGTACGCGCCCGCCAGGGCCAGGCTCGTGCCCTGGCCCGACGCCGGGGACGGGCAGTACCCCGCGTCGCCGAGGAGGGTCACGCAGCCGGTGGACAGGCGGTCCATGACGATCTGGCACACCGGGTCGAAGTAGAAGTCGTCCGCTTCGCGCATGGCCGAGAGCAGCTCCGGGATTTCCCAGCCGAGGCCGGCGAAGCGGTCCGCGACCAGGTCCTTCTGGCCGTCGACGTCCCGGCGGTCGTAGGGCAGCGGCGGTGCGGTGAACCAGAACGCCGCTTTCGCGTCGTCCGCCCGTGCCGTGCTGTAGACGTTGACCATCTTGCCTGGCGCCGCCGAGTGCAGGAGCTCCCAGCGGTCCAGCTCGAACGTGTTGGGCACCGTCGAGATCGAGATGTACGCGTCGAACCGGCGCAGGTAGTCCTCCTCCGGGCCGAACGCCAGCGCGCGGACGCCGGAGTGCAGGCCGTCCGCCCCCACCACCAGGTCGAACCGGCGGGGCTCGCCGTGGGCGAACGTCACCTCGACGCCGTCGGGTCCCTGGTCGAGGCCGGTGATCCAGTCGCCGAAGACGTACTCGGTGTGCGTGCGGGTGGCGTCGTAGAGGATGCGGGCCAGGTCACCGCGCAGGATTTCGGTGTCGTCGCCGTGGCGGAAGCCGAACGTGTCCGCGTCGAGGGTGGCGATCTGCTTGCCGCGCTTGTTCACGAACGCCGCGCCGCGCATGTCGGTGCTCGCCGCGTGGACCTGTTCCAGCAGGCCCATCCGGCGGACGACGTCGACCGCGACGCCGCGGATGTCGACCTTGTAGCCGCCTTCGCGCAGGCTCGGGGCGCGCTCGACGACGGTGGTCTGGAAGCCGTGGTGGTGCAGCCACCAGGCGAGGGCGGGGCCGGCGACACTGGCGCCGGAGATCAGGATGTGCTTCGTCATGCCCCGAAGCTTCGGCGGGGCCGCTGACCGCTCACGAACCGAGCGCGAACCGCCGCTGACCGGCCTCCTCGACGGCCTGCTCGGGCGGCATTTCCCGGCCTCGGTCGAACGCCTCGGCGTAGGCCGGGGCGCCGATGCGGGCCCGGACGCGGTCGGCCACGCCGGCGACGTCGGCGTCCCTGGTAACGGGCGCGCCGCGCAGCCCGACCGCCACGCCGAGCAGGAACGCGGCCCGCTCGTCCTCCTCCCGCCCGGCGAGCACCCCGGCCAGCCCTTCGATCGCCTGGGCCGCGCCGGGCAGGTTCGCGTGTTCCAGGGCCGTGGCCAGCGCTTCCTGGTGCAGCTCGGTCGCCTCGTCCAGGCGGCCCTCGGCGGCCGCCGTCCAGCCGAAGCCGGTGTGGACGCGGATGCGGGTCTCGCCGCCGGTCACCGGGTCGGCGGCCAGGGCGAGCGCCGCGGAGTACCAGCGCCGGGCCGTCCCGAGGTCACCCGCACGGCGCGCGATCTCCCCGAGGCCGCCGCGAGCCCGGGCGAGCGTCACCGGTGTGCCCGCGGCGCGCGCCTGCTCGGCGGCGGTTTCGTAGTCGGCCTTCGCGGCTTCGGCGTCGCCCTGCCGCAGGACGCCGTCGGCACGGCGGCAGAGCAGGTCGGCCGCGTCTTCGGCCGCGCCGAGCTCGCCGGCCAGCCGGACGGACTCGTCCATCAGCTCCCGGAACCGCTCGTGGTCGCCGCGCCAGTCCGCGAACTCCGCGAGCTTCTCCAGCGCGCTGGCCTCGCCCCAGCGGTCGCCCAAGGTGCGGAAGGCGGCCAGGGACGCCGAAAAGTGCGCCTCGGCTTCGGCGATCCGGCCGCGGTACTGGGCGCCGAGGCCGTCGCCGATCCCCGCGAACGCCCGGGACCACGCGTCCGGGCCGATCAGCGCGGCCAGCCGTTCGCCGTCTTCGGCCTTGGTGCGCGGGGAAAACGCCCACAGCAGGAACAGGTACGGGTATCGCAGCGGCCCGTCGAGCTGCCGCAGGATCGGCTCGATCGCGACGCCGGTGTCCGACGCCTGGATCACGCAGAGGACGTATTCCTCGGCCAGCCCCGGCGGCGGTTCGGGACCGACCGCGGCCAGGACGGTGTCCGCGATCGGCGGCACCTCGCTGCGCAGGCCGCGCAGCCACCAGTACCAGGAGAGCGCGGCGATGAGCCTCAACGCGGTGTCCGGGTCTTCGGCGGCGCTCCAGCGGAGGGCCGCGTGGAGGTCGGCGTGTTCGGCGGTCAGGTCGGCCAGGGCGGTCAGCTGGTCCGCGCCGCGCAGCTTCGGCTCGTGGGCGCGGGCGAAGTCCAGGAAGTACTGCGCGTGCGCCGCCCTCCGGTCTTCGCCCTGCTCGGCGCAGAACGCGCGGATCGTCTCCAGCATCCGGTACCGGCGGCCGTCGAACTCGACGAGGGACTTCTCGACCAGACCGGTGAGCACGAAGTCGGGGACATCGCAGACGCGCTCGACAGCGGCCGGTCGGGCGCCACCGGCGAACACCGCGAACCGGCCCGCCAGCAGTTGTTCGTCGGCGTCCAGCAGGTCCCAGCTCCACTCGACGACGCCGCGGAGAGTCCGGTGCCGCGGCTCGGCCGTCCGGTCGCCGCGTGAGAGGAGCCGGAACCGGTCGCCGAGCCGGGCGGCGACGTCTTCCACCGGCAGCGACCGCAGCCGGGCGGCGGCGAGCTCGATGGCCAGCGGGAGACCGTCGAGGGCGGCACAGATCCGGGCGACCGCACCCGGCTCCGGGACTTCGCCCGGCGCCACGGCCGCGGCCCGCTCGGTGAACAGCCGCGCCGCGGCGTCGGCGGGCAGGGCGCCGACCGGCACCAGCGTCTCGCCGGTCAAGCCCAGTGCTTCGCGACTGGTGGCCAGCACGCGCAGGCCGGCGCACTCGCCCAGCAGGCGCCGCGCCAGCCGCGCGGCCTCGGCGACGACGTGTTCGCAGTTGTCCAGCACCAGCAGCACCGGCCGGTCGGCGAGCCCGGCGGCCAGGCGGTCGGCCGGGTCGGCAGCCGCGCCCGGCGTCAGCACGCCCTGTTCCCGCAGGCCGAGTGCGGCGAGGACCGCGCGCGGGACGTCGGTGGTCGTCGCGAGCTCGACGAAGCACACCTCGCCGTCCGCCCGGGCCGCGGCTTCGGCGGCGAGCCGGGTCTTGCCCGCGCCGCCCGGTCCGATGAGCGTGACGAGCCGGGCGTCGCGCAGGGCGGCGGTGAGCCGGTCGAGCTCGGCGCGGCCGACGAACCCGGTGAGCGGCACCGGAACGCGGCGGGCCGGAGCCGCTTGGAGCACCGCGATGTGCGCGTCGGCGAGCTCCGGCGACGGGTCGGCGCCGAGTTCGTCGGCGAGGCGTTCCCGCATCTTGGCGAACACGGCGAGGGCTTCGGCGGACCGGCCGCCACCGTGGAGGGCCCGCATGAGCTGGGCGGTGAGCCGTTCACGCAGGGGGTGTTCGCGGGTGAGCTCCCGCAGTTCGGCGACGAGCCGCTCGTGGTGACCGAGCGCGAGCCCGGCTTCCACGCGGTCTTCGGTCGCGGCCAGCCGTAGTTCCGCCAGCCGGGCCGCGCGCGGCGGGTCGGCGAGCCCGTCGAGCGCGGGGCCCCGCCAGAGCGCGAGAGCTTCGGTGAACAGCTCGAGGTTCCCGGCCGGATCGGGCGTCTCCCGCGCTTGCGCGGTGAGCCGTTCGAAGCGGTGGACGTCGACGTCCTGGGGGTCGATGGCCAAGCGGTACCCGGCGGGGGTGAACTCGACGAGGCCGTCGGGCGCGCCGCCGTCCTTCAGGCGCCGGCGCAGCCGCGAGACCTGCGACTGGAGGGCTTCGGCGGCGCCCTCGGGCGGGTGTTCGCCGTGCAGGCCGTCGATGAGCCGTTCGGCGCTCACGACCCGCCCGGCATCGAGGGCGAGCAGGGCCAGCAGTCCCCGCAGCTGCGGACCGCCGAGGGCGACCGGGGTCCCGTCGGGACGGTGGGCTTCGACCGGCCCGAGGATCGCGAACTGCACCGGGCAATTCTGGCGCACCACCTCGCTCAAGTTCCGGTGATTCGCACAGATCGCGCCCCCGCGTCGAGGAACTCCAGCAGCCGCCCGGCCTCCGTTTCGATCTCCGCCCGCTCCCCCGCCGTCAGCCGGTCGTGGGCGGTGACCTCCAGGGCGTCGGCGTGCAGCCGCCAGTCCGCGCGGTAGAAGCCGTCCACCAGCAGTGTTCCCCGGGAAGCGCCATTGCCCGGCGGCAGCGGGACACGCCGGCCGGGCGGGAGGACCCGCGCCCGGCCGGCGTGCGCCAGCAGGACGTTGTCGTACTCCGGCAGGAACCGCGCCGGCGCCGGTGCCGAAGGGTCCGGGAGCACGCCGTCTTCCCCGTCGTAGAGCACTTCGCCGGAGTCCGCGTGGAACGTCCGCAGGCCCATCGGCTCGACGATCTCGCGCAGCTTCGTCAACCCCGACCACGCCTGGACGTCGGCCACCGATGCCGGGCCGAACGCCCGCAGGTACCGCCGCACCACGTCCTCGATGGAGGGACGGCAGTCCAGCGGACCGCCGAGCCAGCTTTCCAGGGTGGTCAGCGTGGCCGGGCCGGTCGAACCCCAGACGCCGCGGGGCGTCACCTGCACGGTCGGCACCAGGGAGCCGACCGCGTACGAGAGCGCCTCGGCGTCGTGCGCCGGCCACCGCGCGGCCAGCGCGTCCTGCAGCTGCCGCCGGGTCCGGGGCCGCTCTTCGAGCAGCTCACGGCCGAAGCGGGACACCGCGCCGAGATCGGCGTCGCCGACGCGGCGGCCGAAGTGGCCGGTGTAACCGTTCGCCACCACCCGCTGCACCAGCGGCCGCAGCACGCGCGCGTCCTCGGCGAGGACCAGGTGGACGGTCCCCCGCATCAGCGGCCCGCGCACGGCCTGGCGGCCGGTGATCAGGGAGGCCAGCTCGCCGGGCCGGAACCCGGAAATCCGGGTCCACAGCCCGACGTACGGTGCGAGCGGGGCCTGCGCCTGCATCCCGACCAGGTGCCCGACCATCGTCGCGGCCGGCAACGACGTCCGTTCCAGGAGATGCTGCCGCGCGAGCAGCGCCCGGTTGAGCGCGCGGACGTTCACGGTCGCAGCCCGCGGAAGAACGCGCGGATGTCGGCCACGAGCAGCTCGGGCTCCTCCAGCGCCGCGAAGTGGCCGCCCTCGGCGAAGTCGGACCAGTGCGCGATCTTCTCCTCGGGGTCCATGATCCGCCGGACCACCGGGGAAGAGTCGAACACCGCCCAGCCCGCGGGGACGTCCGAGGGCGCCAGCCAGCCGTGGGCGGAGTGGGCGGCCTCGTAGAGGAACCGGGCCGCGCTCGCGCCGCTGCGGGTGAACCAGTACAGGCTGATGTTCGTCAGCAGCCGGTCGCGGTCGACGCCGTCCGGGCCGGTCCACGCCTCGAACTTCTCCGCGATCCAGGCCAGCTGCCCGACCGGGGAGTCGGTGAGCGCGGCCGCGATCGTCTCGGGCTTGTGGGACTGGAGGTCGAGGTACCCGCGGCCGGACTGCCAGTCCGCGCGGGCGGCGTCCAATTCGGACTGTTCGGCCTCCGACAAGCCCTCCGGCATCGGCAACTGCTCTCCCGCCAGCGCAATCGTGCCGCGGTCGCTGTTGACGTGCGTGCCGATGACGCGATCCGGGTACACCGCGGCGAGCCGGCCGGTGACCCCCGCGCCGAGGTCGCCGCCCTGCGCGGCGAACCGGTCGTAGCCGAGGCGGGTCATCAGCTCGGCGAACGCGTCGGTCGTGCGGGCCAGCTCCCAGCCGGGGCCGCTCAACGGCGTCGAGAACCCGAACCCGGGCACCGACGGGACGACGACGTGGAACGCGTCCGGGCCCGGCTCGGTCAGCGGGCCGATGACGTCGAGGAACTCGGCGACCGAGCCCGGGTAGCCGTGGGTGAGCAGCAGCGGTACGGCGTCGGCCCGGGTCGAGCGGACGTGCAGGAAGTGGATGGTCTGGCCGTCGATCTCGGTCGTGAACTGCGGAAACGCGTTGAGCGCCGCTTCCTGGGCCCGCCAGTCGTAGCCGTCGCGCCAGTACTCGGCGAGCTCCCGGACGACGCTCGTCGGGATGCCGCGGGACCAGTCGGGCTCGTCGCCGGGCACCGCGTCGGCGAACCGGGCGGAGGCGAGGCGCCGGTGGAGGTCGTCCAGCTCGGCCTGCGGGACGTCGATGCGGAAGGGGCGGATTTCGTTCGTCATGAGCAGCACGTTATGAACCATTGCGGAAGACTTCCTTCCGCTATCCGTGCGATCCTCGAAAAATGTTGCAGACCTCCGCTCGCCTCCTGCGCCTGCTGTCGCTGCTCGAAACGCGGCGCGACTGGACCGGCGCCGACCTGGCCGACCGGCTCGGCGTCTCCGCGCGCACCGTCCGCACCGACATCGGCAAACTGCGGGAGCTCGGCTATCCGGTCGAGGCCGCCCCGGGCGTCCAGGGCGGCTACCGTCTCGGCGCGGGCGCCCAGCTCCCGCCGCTGCTGCTCGACGACGACGAGGCGGTGGCCGTCGCGGTCGGGCTGCGGACGGCGGCCGGGGTCGCCGGCATCGGCGAGACGTCGGTGCGCGCGCTGGCCAAGCTGGAGCAGGTGCTGCCGTCGCGGCTGCGCCACCGGGTGCGGGCTCTGCAGACCGCGACGGTCGCGGTGCCCGGCGGCGGCCCGTCCGTCGACGCGGACGTCCTGACCGCGATCGCGGCGGCGATCCGGGCGAACGAGCGGCTGCGCTTCGACTACACGAGCCACGAGCGCACGCCGAGCCGCCGCGACGTCGAGCCGCACCGCCTGGTCAGCTGGGGGCGCCGCTGGTACCTGGTCGCCTGGGACACCGCCCGCGACGACTGGCGCACCTTCCGCGTCGACCGGATGACGCCGAAGGTGCCGAACGGCCCGCGCTTCGCCCCGCGCGAGCCCCCGGAGGGCGATGTCGCCCAGTTCGTCCAGCGCAGCGCGGGCGCGGCGACCTGGCGGTTCCACGCCCGGGTGCGGCTGCACGCCTCGGTGGAGTACGTCCGGTCCCGGCTGCCGATCGCGGTCGACGTGACGGCCGAGGGGCCGGACCGCTGCGTGGCCGAGGTCGGGTCCGACCACGCGCAGATGCTCGGGCTCTACCTGGGCCTGCTCGACGTCGACTTCGAGGTGCTCGACGCACCGGAGCTGGCCGAGGCGCTGGCGAAGACGGGCGAGCGGTTCCTGCGCGCGGCTAACGCAGGGAGTCCGCCAGCTCCTGGATGAGCTCCATCTGACCCCGCGCGCCGACCTCCATGCCGGACTGCAGGATGGTGTCCCGCAGTTCCTTGCTGCCGGTCTCGGTCAGCAGCTCCAGGCGCGTGCGGTCGCCGTCGAGCGCGGTGAAGGTGACGGTGTTCAGCGGGCCGTCCACGTCATCGAGGTCGACCCCGGGCATCTCGAACACCTCGGTGTAGACGATCCGCTCCCCGGGCACGATCTCGCGGTACTCGCCGTGGAAGCCGACCTCGGTGCCGTCGTCCGTTTTCAGCACGTACCGCCACCGGCCGCCGGGCCGCAGGTCCAGCTCGACCTCCGTGGTCGTGCCGCGATGGCCGCTCCACCACCGGCTCACCAGCTCCGGAGTCGTCCACACGCGGTAGACGAGGTGCTTGGGCGCGTCGAACTCGCGCGTGAGGAGGATCCGGTCGTCGGCGGGGGTGGTGATCTCCACGTCACTGCTCCTGTTCCTTGAGTTCCTCGAGGACGTCGTCCATCAGGTCGAACCGCGCCGCCCACGTCCGTTCGTAGCGCTTGACCCAGTCGTGGATGGGCTTGAGCGCGGCGCCGTTGAGCCGGTAGAGCCGCTGCCGCCCGTCGCCGCGCACGTCCACTGCGCCGACTTCGCGCAGGACTCGCAGGTGCTTCGACACCTGGGGCTGCGCGAGGCCGAGCAGGTCGACGAGGTCGCCGACCGACCGCTCACCGTCCATGAGGACGTCGAGGATCTGCCGCCGCCGGGGTTCGGCCACGGCGTTGAAGGTGTCGGCCGTCGTCGCTGCTCGTGCCACGCCGCTCATCATATTCCCATATGGGTATGCGTCAAGCCCGCATCCTGGGCACGCTGGGCCCGCGCCGCTCCATCTGCGACGATCGGCCGATGACCAGCCGGGCGGAGAGTCCACAGAGGACGGATGCGCGCGGCGCCCGGCGCAGCGCCAGCGCGAGCGCCGTGCTGCGGGCCGTCCTCGACGACGGACCGATCGCGCGCAGCACCATCGCGCGCAGCACCGGGTTGTCCGCCGCCGCCGTCACCGGGCACACCGCCGAGCTTTTCCAGCGCGGGCTGCTGCGCGAACTCCCGGAAGCCGAGTCCCGCAAAAGCGTCGGGCGGCCGCACGTACCGGTCGACCTCGACACCGGGCGGCACGTCGCCGGGGCCTTGCACCTGGCCGTGCACCACGCCACCGTCGCGCTGCTCGACCTGCGTGGGAATGTCCTGGTACAGCACGAAGAACCGCACGACGGCCTGGCCGCGGAAGACCTGCTCGCCCGCGCTGCCGAGATCTTCGACGACCTCCTGCTCGGGCACGCCCCGGACCGCGAGCCACTCGGCCTGGGCGTCGCCACCGGCGGCTGGGTCGACCGGGAATCCGGCACCGTGGTCGAGCACCCGCTGCTGGGCTGGCGGAACGTCCCGGTCCGCGACCTCCTGACCGGCAGCACCGGGCTGGCCGTCGAGGTCGACGGGCACGCGCGCGCCCTGGTGCACGCCGAACGGCTCTTCGGGCACCCACGAGCCCGCGACAGCGTCGTGCAGCTGTTCACCGGCAACGTCGTCGACGCCGCCTTCGCCACCGGGGCGACCGTGCACCACGGGCCGCGCTCGGCCGCCGGAGCCGTCGCGCACCTTCGGGTCGACGACAGCACCGAGCCGTGCCGGTGCGGGCGCACCGGCTGTCTCGAAGCCGCCGTTTCCGAAGCGACCCTCGCCCGCAAAGCCGCGGAAAACGGATTGCTCGCACGCCCGGGCTTTCCGGAATTGCTCGCGCTCGCCGCGGACGGCAATTCCGCGGCGGTGCGGATGTTCCAGGAACGCGCGCGGCTCATCGGCCAGGCGGCGGCCCTTCTGCTCAACGTGCTGAATCCGGCCGTGCTCGTGGTGGTCGACCGCAGTGTAGCCCACGTCCCGGACTGCCTTCCCATCATCCGGGAGGAGGTCGGAATGCGGTCCCGCTGCCCCGATCCGGCGGAAACCGTTGTGGGCACGAGCTTCCCGGGCACCGAGCTGGCCACCGCCGGCGGGGCGGTGCTCCTGGACGTCCTCTACGACGACCCGCTCGGCCCACTTCCGACGCGGTGGTCCCGCGCTTCGTGAAGCGCACGAGTTATTTCACGAACTCGCAAAATTGACCGTCCGGCCGGGAGCCGCTGACAATTGCTCCTATCCCCACCGACTCCCGGAACGGACGAAACCACCGTGAAGAAAACCCTGCCCCTGTTCGCCGCCGCCGTGATGCTGCTGGCCGGCTGCGCTTCGGCGACGGCCACCGGTGCGCCCGGGCAACCGGAGAAGCTGGAGCTGCGCTACCAAGGCAGCGCGAACGCCGTCACCCTGCCCGAACTCGCCGAAGACCTGGGCTACTTCGGCCCGGTCAGGCTGAAGTGGGTCGGCAACACGATCAGCGGCCCGCAGGACATCCAGTCCGCGGCCACCGACCAGACCGACTTCGGCGGTGCCTTCACCGGCGCGGTCGTCAAGCTCGTCGAAGCCGGGGCGCCGGTCAAGGCGGTCGTCAACTACTACGGCTCCGACGACAAGGCCTTCATCGGCTTCTACACCAAAGAGGACAGCCCGATCCGGTCCGCCCGCGACCTGATCGGCAAGAAGGTCGGCGTCAACACCGCCGGCGCGAACCTCGAGGCCGCGCTCGACACCTGGCTCAAGGGGCAGGGCCTCTCCGACGAGGAGATCAAGCAGGTCCAGCTCGTCGTCATCCCGCCGGTGAACGCCGAACAGGCGCTGCGCAACGGCCAGCTCGACGTCGCCGCGCTCCAGGGGATCCTGCAAGACCACGCCCTCGCGGCCGGCGGCGTCCGCCCGCTGTTCACCGACGTCGGCGCGTTCGGGCCCTACAACGGCGGCCCGTACGTGCTGCGCACCGACTTCATCAAGAAGTACCCGGAGACCGCGAAGATCTTCGTCTCCGCTGTGGCGAAGGCGATCGAGTGGGAACGCACCACCCCGCGCGGCGAGGTCATCGCCCGCTTCACGAAGATCATCAAAGCCCGCGGCCGCAACGAAAGCACCGACACGCTGAAGTACTGGAAGAGCGTCGGCATCACCCGCGCCGGCCTCATCTCCGATGCGGACTACACCCGCTGGGAGCCGTGGCTCAAGCAGGAGGGCTACCTCAAGCACGACCGGATCGACACCTCGAAGCTCTACACCAACGAGTTCAACCCCTACCGCGACGGCGCCCCGGCGGTGACCAAGTGATCAGCATCCGCTCGGTGACCAAGACGTTCGGCGCCCTGACCGCCCTCGACGACGTCTCCCTCGACATCGCCGACGGCACGTTCCTCTCGCTCGTCGGCCCCAGCGGCTCGGGCAAGTCGACGCTGCTCGACCTGCTGGGCGGGCTCGCCACCCCGACGTCCGGCGAAGTGCTGATCGACGGCGAGCCGGTGCGCGGCCCGGGGCTCGACCGCGGGGTCGTCTTCCAGCAATACGCGCTGTTCCCGTGGCGCACCGCCCGCGCCAACGTCGAATTCGGTCTCGAAGGCGGGCCGCTCGGGAAGCGGCAGCGAGCCGAGCGGGCCCGCGAATACCTCGCCCTGGTCGGTCTGTCCGGCTTCGAGGACCGCTACCCGCACGAACTGTCCGGCGGGATGAAGCAGCGGGTCGCGATCGCCCGCAGCCTCGCCTACGACCCGGCCGTGCTGCTGATGGACGAGCCGTTCGCCGCGCTCGACGCCCAGACCCGCGAGCAGCTGCAGGAGGAACTGCTGCGGATCTGGCGCCGCACCGGCAAGACGATCGTGTTCATCACCCACGGCATCGACGAGGCCGTCTACCTGGGGCAACGGGTGGCGGTGCTGACGTCGCGGCCCGGGCGGCTCAAGGCCGTCGTCGACGTCGACCTCGGCGACCGCACCGGGGACGTGCGCTCCGGGCCCGAGTTCGGCCGGCAGCGCCACCGGCTCTGGGAACTGCTGCACGACGAGGTCCGCAAGGCGGCCGAACACGAACGGAGCGCGGCCCGATGACCACCACCCTCGAAGCACCCGCTGTCCACACCAGACCCGCGGAGCCGCCGCCGGAGCCGCGCCGGTTCCGGAGAAAGGTCACCCGGGCGGCGCACGCCTCCGCCGCGGTCGTACTGTTCGTGCTGCTCTGGGAGCTGGTCCCCCGGTTCGTCCTCGACGAGAGCACGCGGACGTTCCTGCCGCCGCTGTCGGAGGACCTGCAGGCGCTGTGGGACCTCGCCCTCGACGGCGAACTGGCCGACCACCTGCTGGCCAGCGTCGGGCGGTCCGCCGCCGGGTTCGCCGTGGCCGTCGCGGTCGCGGTGCCGCTGGGCCTGCTGATCGGCTGGTACCGGCCGGTGGCGCGGTTCCTGCAGCCGCTGCTGGAGCTGGCCCGCAACACCGCCGCGCTGGCGTTGCTGCCGGTGTTCACGCTGCTGCTGGGCATCGGCGAGCTGTCGAAGGTCAGCCTGGTGGTCTACGCCTGCGTGTGGCCGGTGCTGCTCAACACGATCGCCGGGGTCAACACGGTCGACCCGCTGCTGGTCAAGGCGGCCCGCTCGCTGGGGCTGTCCAGCCCGCGGCTGTTCCGGAAGGTGATCCTGCCTTCGGCGGTGCCGACGGTGTTCACCGGCATCCGGATGGCGGCGTCCTATTCGATCCTGGTGCTGGTGGCCGCGGAGATGGTCGGCGCCAAGGCCGGGCTCGGCTACCTGATCAACACGAGCCAGGTGAACTTCCAGATCCAGCAGATGTACGCCGGGATCATCGCGGTCTCGGTGCTCGGCGTCGTCGTCAACGCCGGCTTCGTCGGCCTCGAACGGCGGTTTTCCACCTGGCGTCCCAAGGAGAAGCCATGATGCACCTCAACGCGTTCGTGATGCCGAACGGCCACCACGAAGCCGCGTGGCGGCACCCGTCGACCGACCCGCACCGGGCCCGCACGCTGCACCACTACGCCGACATCGCGCGTACCGCCGAGCGCGGCAGGCTCGACTCGATCTTCCTCGCCGACGGCGTCGCGCTGTGGGGCAACGTCAAGCACAACTCGCACAGCCATTTCGAACCGCTGACGCTGCTTTCGGCGCTCGCCGCGTCCACGGTCCACATCGGACTGATCGCGACGGCGTCGACCACCTACAACGAGCCCTACCACCTGGCCCGCAAGTTCGCCTCGCTCGACCACCTCTCCGGCGGCCGCGCGGGCTGGAACATCGTCACCTCGGCCGGGATCGACGAGGCCCGGAACTTCAACCTCGCCAAGCGCCCGTCGCACGCGGCGCGGTACGACCGGGCCGAGGAGTTCGTCGAGGTCGTCAAGAAGCTGTGGGACAGCTGGGACGACGGCGCCGCGGTCGTCGACCGGCCGAGCGGTGTCCACGCCGACACCGACCGCATCCGCGCGATCGAGCACGACGGCCCGCATTTCCAGGTGCAGGGGCCGCTCAACATCGAACGGCCACCCCAGGGATACCCGCTGCTGGTGCAGGCCGGTTCGTCGGAGACCGGCAAGGAGTACGCGGCGAGGCACGCCGAAGCCGTGTTCACCGCGCAGCAGACGTTCGCCGAGGGCAAGGCGTTCTACGACGACGTCAAGGGCCGGCTCGCGAAGTACGGCCGCGCGCCGGACGAAATCAAGATCCTCCCCGGGATCTCGCCGATTCTGGGCCGCACCGAAGCCGAGGCGCGCGAACGCGAAGCCGAGCTGAACGCGCTGATCATCCCGGACTACGGGCTGCGGCAGCTGTCGAAGATGCTCGACCACGACGTCACCGGCTACCCGCTCGACGGGCCGCTGCCCGACGTCGGCAGCTTCACCGAAGGCGGCCAGAGCCGGTTCGACCTGGTCGTCGGCCTGGCCCGGCGCGAAGACCTCACCATCCGGCAGCTGCTGGAACGGCTGGCCGGCGGGCGCGGGCACCGCGTCTTCGCCGGGACGCCGGTCCAGGTCGCCGACGAGCTGGAGGCGTGGTTCCGCGGCGGCGCCGCCGACGGCTTCAACGTCATGCCGCCCACCCTGCCCGGCGGGCTCGACGACTTCGTCGACCTCGTCGTCCCGGAGCTGCAGCGGCGCGGCCTGTTCCGCACCGAGTACTCCGGCACCACCTTGCGCGAGCACTACGGCCTCGCGCGGCCCGTCAACCGCAACCGAGTGAAGGAGCCCGCATGACCACCATCGGCACCGACGTCCGCAAGCTGACCGGGAGGATCGGCGCCGAGATCGTCGGCTTCGACCCCTCCGGCGACCTCGACGCCGCCCAGGTGGCGTTCCTGACCGACGCCCTGCACGAGCACAAGGCGCTGGTGTTCCGGAACGTCCGGCTCGACGACGAGGGCCAGCAGCGGTTCGCCGCGCACTTCGGCGAGCTCACCAAGGCGCACCCGACGGTGCCCGCAGTCGAGGGCGCGCCGACGATCCTGCCCGTCGACAGCGAGCGGGGCCGCGCCAACCACTGGCACACCGACGTCACCTTCGTGCTCAACCCGCCGAAGGCCAGCACGCTGCGCAGCCTGGTGGTGCCGCCCTACGGCGGGGAGACGCTGATCGCGAACGCCGCCGCGGCCTACCGGGACCTGCCGGAGCCGCTGCGGGCGTTCGCCGACACGCTGCGGGCGGTGCACACCAACGACTACGACTACGTCCAGCCGCCGGAGACGGTGGACGAGCAGGAGCGCGAGCGCCGGGCGCAGTTCGTCTCGCGCAAGTACCGGACCGTGCACCCGGTGGTGCGGGTGCACCCGGTGACCGGCGAGCGCGGCCTGTTCATCGGCGGCTTCGCGCAGCGGATCGAAGGGCTCTCGGTGACCGAGTCCCGGGACCTGCTGCGGCTGCTGCAGTCCTACGTGACGCGACCGGAGAACGTCGTGCGCGTGGCGTGGGAGCCGGACCAGCTGGTGCTGTTCGACAACCGGATCACCCAGCACTACGCGATCGACAACTACGACGGCCTGCCGAGGCGGCTCAACCGCGTCACGGTGGCCGGCGACGTCCCGGCCGGCATCGACGGGCGGCCCAGCGAGTCGCTCGAAGGGGACGCGTCGCACTACACCTCCGTCGCCTAGTTAGGTCCCGTCCGTGCCCGGGTAACCGGGTGCGGACGGGAAGGAGTGCCTGGTGGTCAGTGTGCAGGCGAAGGTCAGGATGGCGGTGCTGCGGGCGTCGGGCCAGAAACGGTTCTACGACAACGTTTCGGCGTTGCACCACCGGCTGCCGCGACACCAAACGCCGTCGATGGCCCGGCCGCCGCGCAAGGTCCGGCGGCGGGTCGACCTCGAACAGCACGACGTGCACGGCTTCCCCTGCTACACCTTCCGGCCGCGCACCGGGCAGGCGTGCGACCTGCACGTGCTGCACCTGCACGGCGGCGGGTACGTCGAGCAGGTGGAAAAGCACCACTGGCGCTACGCCGCCGGCCTGGTCGCGCGGCTCGACTGCGCGGTGACGCTGCCGGTCTACCCACTCGTCCCCCACCACGACCACACCGCCACCATCCCGATGGTCCAGGCGGCCTACGACGGGATCGACGCCGAGCGCGTCGTCGTCTCCGGTGACTCCGCGGGCGGCGCACTGGCCCTCGCGATCGCGCAAAACCTGCGCGCGCACGGACGGCCGCAGCCCGAACGGCTCGTCCTGTACTCGCCTTGGCTGGACGTCCTGCTCGAAGACCCGGTCTCGGAACTGCTCGACGAGACCGACCCGATGCTCGGCATCGCCGGGCTGCGCGAAGCCGGCCGGATGTACGCCGAGGGCACCGATCCGCGCGACCCCCTGGTCAGCCCGATCCACGCCGACCCGACCGGGCTCGCGCCGATCACGTTGTTCATCGGCACCCGGGACGTCCTGTTGCCGGACGCCCGCCGCTTCGCCGACCGGGCGCGAGACGCGGGCATCGAGCTCGACTACCGCGAGTACCCCGGGATGTTCCACAACTGGCTCATGCAGGCGATCCCGGAAGGGGTCGAGGCGATGAACCACGTGGAGCGCCTGCTGCGGCGGCGCGCCGTCACCGCCCGTTCCGCGCCAGGTCCCGGAAGCAGTCCCACGCGCGGCTGACCAGCGCCGGGTGCGTCCGCAGGTCGATCACCGTGCGGGCCAGCGCCGCCGCCGAAGCCAGCATCGCCGCCCGGCCGCGCGGACTCGCCGCCGCCTCGGCGAACTCGGGTGTGTGGTCCGACTTCTCCTCCGCCGCAATACCCACGAACGGGTGGATCGCCGGGACCCGGACGCTGACGTCGCCGATGTCCGACGAACCGAGGAAGACCCCCGGCGCCGGCGGGGTCGCGTGGATCCCGCAGGCCGCCAGGTGCTCGGTGAACCGCTCCGACAGCACCGGGTTGTCGCGGAAGTGCGCGTACCCGCGCCCCAGGCGTTCGACGTCGACCTTCGCCCCGGTCGCCAGCGCCGCGCCTTCCGCGCACGTCGTCACGTCCTCGACCAGGCGGTCCAGCGCGTCCGTCGTCAGCGCGCGGAGGCCGAACCGGCCTTCGGCGCGGTCGGGGACGATGTTCGTCGCCTCGCCGCCCTCGGTGATGATGCCCTGGACGTGCGACCCGGCGGGCAGCCGCTGGCGCAGGGCCGAGATCGCGCCGAACGCCTGGATCAGCGCGGCGAGGGCGTCGATGCCGTGCTCCGGGTCGCCGGTCGGGTGCGCCGCCCGGCCGTGGAAGGTCAGCTTGACCTCGACCTGCGCGGTCAGCGGCGCCCACGACCACGAGTGCACGCCGGGGTGGATCATCAGGGCCGCGTCGACGTCGTCGAAGACGCCCGCCTCGGCCATCGCGACCTTGCCGCCGCCGCGTTCCTCGGCCGGGGTGCCCACGGCGAGCACCGAGCCGGGGGTGTCCCCCAGGACGTCCTTGGCGGCCAGCGCGGCCCCCAGGCCGGCCGCGGCGATCAGGTTGTGCCCGCAGGCGTGCCCGAGCCCGGGCAGGGCGTCGTATTCCAGCAGCAGCGCGATGCAGGGCCGCCCTTCCCCGGCGCGGGCGACGAACGCCGTGGGGAGCCCGGCGATCCCGGTTTCCACGGCGAAGCCGTCGGCGGCCAGTTCGCCGGTGAGCCGCTCGGCGGCGGCGTGCTCCTCATAGGACAGTTCCGGCCGCTCGTGCAGCGCGGTGGCGACGGCCCACAGCCGCTCGTCCAGGTGCTCGATGCGCTCGTCGGCCCGCTCGTGCAGCTCCTCGTGCCACTCCATGCCCTCCGGGATACCCCAACCACGCGCGGTCACGCCACCGGGGTGTTTCACGCGGACCGCGTCCGGCTACTCCGGCGCCATGGACCACAGCAAGGCACCGGTGCTCGAGGCGCTGCGCGACTACCACAGCGCCGGCTACGTCCCGTTCAACGCGCCCGGCCACAAGCAGGGCCGCGGCGTGGACCCGCGGGTCCTGGACGTCGTCGGCGCCGAGGTCTTCAAGTCCGACGTCATCGCGCTCAACGGCCTCGACGACCGCCTGATGCGCAAGGGCGTGCTCGCCGAAGCGCAGGAGCTGATGGCCGACGCGGTGGGCGCCGAGCACACCTTCTTCTCGACCTGCGGCAGCTCGCTTTCGGTGAAGAGCGCGATGCTCGCCGTCGCCGGTCCGCACGAAAAGCTGCTGGTGCCGCGGCACGTCCACAAGTCGGTGATCTCCGGGCTGATCGTCAGCGGCGTCCGGCCCGTCTGGGTCCGGCCGCACTGGGACGCCGGGCGACACCTGAGCCACCCGCCGGGCGTGCGGGAGTTCGCGGAGGCCTACGAGCGCGATCCCGAGGTCAAGGGCGCCTTGGTGGTGACCCCGACCGACTACGGCACCTGCGGCGACCTGCGTGCGATCGCCGAATGGTGCCACGACCGCGGGCTGCCGCTGATCGTCGACGAGGCGTGGGGCGCGCACCTGCCGTTCCACGACGGACTCCCGCCGTGGGGCATGAACGTCGGCGCCGACGTGTGCGTCACGAGCGTCCACAAGATGGGCGCGGCGGTCGAGCAGAGCTCGGTCTTCCACCTGCAGGGCGACCGCGTGGACCCGAAGGTGCTGAAGGCGCGCGAGGACCTGCTGGGCACGACGAGCGCGAGTTCGCTGGTCTACGCGGCTCTCGACGGCTGGCGCCGGCAGATGGCCGAGCACGGCAAGGAGCTGCTCGAAGGCGCGTTGACACTCGTGGAGTCGGTCCGCGGCCAGCTGGGCGAGCTGGGCGTCACCGTGCTCTACGACGAACTGCTCGGTCCGGACCTCGCCGACTCGGCCGACCCGCTCAAGATCGTCCTCGACCTCGATCCCCTCGGCATCAGCGGGTACCAGGCCGCCGACTGGCTGCGCGAGCACCGGCGCGTCACGGTCGGCCTGTCCGACCACCGCCGGATCGTCGCCCAGTTCACCCACTCCGACGACGAAGGAACGGCGGGCACGCTGCTCGGCGCCGTCGAAGCGCTGGTGAAGGCCGCGCCGTCGTTCGAGAAGCCGCCGAAGGTGGATCTGCCGTCGCCGCGGGAGATGGAGCTGGAGACGGCGATGCTGCCGCGTGACGCGTTCTTCGGCGAGACCGAGCAGGTGCCCGCGGCGGAGGCGGCCGGCCGGATCGCGGCCGAAATGATCACGCCGTACCCGCCCGGGGCGCCCGGCGTGCTGCCCGGCGAGGTGATCACCCAGCCGATGCTCGACTACTTGCGCAGCGGGCTCGGCGCCGGGATGCAGTTGCCCGACCCGGCCGACTCCGAGCTCGAGTCCATCCGGGTCGTCGCGAAGCGGTGACCGCGAGGGCGCCGCTTCCCGGGAAGCGGCGCCCTCCTCCGTCAGGCCTTGGCGCTCTTGAGTTCCAGGGGGTTCTTGGGGGCGTCGGAGCGGGCGTCGATCATCCGCTGCCCGAGCTCCTGCAGCTGCTTGCGGCCCATCGCCGAGCGGACCTCGGGGAACCACTCGTCCTCTTCTTCTTCGACGTGGTGGCGGACGTTCTCGGTGAGCACGGTGACCTTGGCGTCGAAGGTCTCGTCCTTCGGGTCCATGCCGAGCAGTTCCGACAGCATCCACACCACGACGTGGTGCTCCTCCACGCTTTCCAGCACGTGGTCCTTGGTCTCCGGCACGGCTTCGCGCGCGGCCGGGTAGAAGATCTCCTCCTCGATGTAGGCGTGGACGGTCAGCTCTTCGATGATCGAGTCGGCGATCCGGCGCTTCTCGTCGTACGCCTCCTCCCCCGCCTTCTCGAATTGCTTGAACAGCTTCTCCACGGTCTTGTGATCGTTTTTGAGCAGCACGATGGCGTCGGTCGACATGACCGGTCGAATACCCGCTGCACGCGCGGGAAAACCCGGTTTGCCCGAACCGCCCGCCGGGTATTCGTCCGGTCCCCGACCCCCCCAGGAGAACACCGGTGAACCAACCGACGGGCGATGTGCTGACGTTCGGCATCGAAGAGGAGTTCTTCGTCGTCGACCGCAGCGGCCACCTGTCCCACGCCGGCGACGACGTCGTCGACGCGGCCGAAGCCGCCGGAGACGACCGAGGCGAGCTTCAGCACGAGCTGACGCGGTCTCAGGCCGAAGCCGCCACCGACGTCTGCCGGACCCACACCGAAGCCCTGCGCCAGTTGCGCGGGCTGCGCGAAGACCTCGCGGGCGCCGCCCGCCGGCGCGGGTACCGCGTGCTGCCGGCGGCGTCCCCGCTGCTGCTCGAAACGAACCCGCCGGTGATCACGCCGAACCCGCGTTACGAGCGGATGGCCGAGCACTTCGGCGCCACCGCCCGGACGTCGCTGACCTGCGGGTGCCACGTGCACGTGGCGATCCCGGACAAGGAGAGCGGCGTCCAGGTCCTGAACCGGATCCGGCCCTGGCTGCCGGCCCTGCTCACGGTGACGGCGAACTCGGCGATTTCCGACGGCTACGACACGGGTTACTGCAGCTGGCGCTACCAGCAGTGGAGCCGCTGGCCGTCCGCGGGACCGCCACCGCGCTTCGCCTCGCTGGACGAGTACGAAAGCATCGTCGACGGCTGGCTGCGCGCGGGCTCGATCCTGGACCGCGGAATGATCTACTGGGACGTCCGGCTTTCGGACAAGCAGCCGACGCTGGAGTTCCGCATCGCCGACGTCGCGGCGGTGCCGGAGGACGCGGTGTTGCTGGGCGTGCTGGCGCGAGGCCTGGTCGCCACGGCCCTGGCCGACGACGGTCCGGCGCCGCACCTGTCGAACGAGGTGCTGCGCGCGCAGCTCTGGCGGGCCTCGCGCGAAGGGGTGACCGGCTGCTGCCCCCACCCGAAGAGCGGCGATCTGGAGCCGACGAAGGCGGTCCTGGACGACTTGGTGGAGCTGACGGCCCCGGCCTTGGAAGCGGCCGGGGACTTGGAGTTCGCGAGGGAAGGAACGGCCCGCCTGGCCGCCGAGGGCGGCGGCGCCGACCGCCAGCGGCGGCGGTTCGGGGAACGAGAGCGGGCCGAGGACGTGGTCGATCTGTTGACCGGAGACTAGGAAGCCTCGCACCCCGGCGCCGGCTCGCCGGGGCCGAGTTGCAGGGCGGCCAGGACCTCGTGCGGCGCCATCGCCAACCCGGGCTGGTGGTCCAGCTGGAATTGCTGGGCCGAGGTGAGCTGGTGGACGCCGACGGTCCCGTCCACCTTCACGATCAGCAGGGCACCGACCCGGATGACCGCTTCCTTCGTCGGTTGGAGGGCGGTCAGCACCGGTCCGAGGTTCTGCAGCATGGTCGCGGTGATCGTCGCGTCCTGGCTGAGGACGAGCCGGGCTTCCGCCGCGTGGGCCGCCACCTGCGCGAGTTCACGTCCGGCCGGCGTGCGCGCGGCGTGGCGGACCCGTCCGCGCAGCCGGCGGAACCACGATCCGATGATCGGCTCGTCGGCGTCGGCGATCCAGCCACCGGCCCGGACCACGAGTTCTTCGACGGCGCTTTGGACCTCGGTGTGCGTGGCTTCCTCGGACAGGTAAATGCTGATCGGCAGCTCGGACGGCGTGGGGTCCGCATTCGACGGCCCGGTGGAACTGGGGATCGAGAACCCGGAGTAATCGGTTTCTTGAGCCCTCCGGCCGCACGTCGGGCAGTGGAAGGCGTGTTTGAGAATGGCCTTGCTCTGATCGGAAGTGAGAACCAGCCGGTTGCGGAGATCCCGCTGAGCCGGGAACAGGATGTCGTCGAGCAGGTTGTCCAGTGATGGGCAGTCGCCTCGGCCGGAACGGACGAGAACGAGCGCGACGATCGCATCGTGGGTACGCAGCCGTGCACGAGCCAACTGGCGGTTCACGATCGGGACCGGCATGTCCAATGCCGCAGCGAGCTCGGCACCGACGACCACCCGGTCGCGCTCGACGCTCAACCGGACGTGCTCCTGCATCACCCGCTGAAGTTCGCCGCCGATGCTTTTGATGGCGAGCGGGAGCATGGACCAGAGGTCACGTTTGCTGATGATCGTTTCCAGGTCGACGGGGACCGAAACCAGGTCTTCCAGGTCGAACTTCGTGTGCGCCAGCTCGAGGTACGGTTCGGTGGGCGCGTAGGCCACATCGTCCAGCTCGGCCAGCGAGCTGCTGCGAACTTCGCGATACCGCTCCTTGAGAACGTTTCTCGCGATCCCCAGCAGCCATGACACGGGAACATGCGGATCGTGCCCGGCCCGAATGGACTCCAAGGCGCGCAAGACCACTTCGCTGACGCAATCGTCGACATCCGCCGGATTCGGCACCCGGCCAGTGAGATAATTGCGGACACGGCTCTGGCAAAGTTCGAACAAGGCCGCCGATACGACCGCGTCTCCGCCCCGCAATCGGCCGATCAGGTCGTCGTCCAGCATGCCGCCTCCCCTGTATTCCAATCCACAGAGGTTAGCCGAAAAAACGGCGCGGCTCGCTAACCCTGAAGCCGGTCGAGCAATTCCAGTGCCCGGACCGCGGCACGCGACCGGCCGGGATCGAGCACCAGGTGAACGCCCACCGCCTCGGCGTGGCGGTGGGCGCGCAGGAGCACACGGATGCCCGCCGCGCCGAGGAAGCACACCTGGCCGAGGTCCACGCGTAACACTCCGGGGCGTGCTCGCACGTGCTCGTCTAGGACCGCCGCCAAGCCCGCCACCGTGCACAGGTCCACCTCGCCCGTGACCTCGACGACCACCGCGTCCGGGCTCTTCCAGCGGAGGTGGCTCCCCTGGTCGCCTTCGGACGGGGCGCGGGGTGACGGCAGGCGGTGCGACGGCGGAGCGCCCACCACCCGCAGCCGCTCGTGAGTTGTCATGGGTGCGAGGTACCCGCCGCCGGCGAACCGCGAAACAAGCGCCGGGTCCAGGCGCATTTCCGCGGCCGCAGCGGGTAACCCCAGCCGGTCCGGAAGGAGCCTGCCCATGTCCGACGGCCCGCCCACGATGGGCGTCGAAGAGGAGTTCCTCCTCGTGAACCCCCGCACCGGGCACGCTTCGCCGTGTGCCGAGCCGGTGCTGGCCCGGCACCGCCACCACGGGCCGCTGCCCGACGGCGTCCGGGTGCACCGGGAACTGCGGCTCACGCAACTCGAAGCCGCCAGCGGGGTCTGCACGACCGCCGACGAGCTCCGGTACCAGCTGACCGCCGCGCGCCGGGTGCTGGCCGGCGCCGCCGCGGCCGAAGACTGCGCGTTGCTGGCCACCGGGACGCCGGTCGGGCCCGCGCCGGCCGCGGAGCCACCCGCGAGCACCGGCCGGTACGCCGAGATCGATGCCGTCTACGGCGCCGTCGTCGCCGACTACGAGGCCTGCGGGTGCCACGTCCACGTCGGCGTGCCCGATCCCGACACCGCGGTGGCCGTCGTCAACCACCTCGGCCGGTGGCTGCCCACGTTGCTCGCGCTGTCCGCCAATTCGCCGTTCGACCACGGGCGCGACACCGGCTACGACAGCTGGCGGATGGTCCTGCAGTCCCGCTTCCCCGGCTCCGGCGTCGCCCCGCACCTGCGCAGGTACGCCGACTACCGGCGGGCCGTCGACACGCTGGTGGACTGCGGCGCGCTCGTCGACCCGGATCAGACGTTCTGGCTGGCCCGCCCGTCCGGCCGGTTCCCGACGGTCGAGTTCCGGGTCGCCGACACCGCCCTGACCGTCGACCACGCCGTGCTGCAGGCCCTGCTCAGCCGGGCACTGGTGCAGCGGGCGCTGGCCGAGCTCGCCGAAGGCCGGGAGGCCGCGCCGCTGTCCCCGCAGGTGGCCGCCGCGGCCGTGTGGGCCGCCGCGCGTCACGGCCTCGGCGGGGACTTGGTGGACGCCGCCGAGGAGACCCGCCGTCCGGCGTGGACGCTCGTCGACGACCTCCTCGCACACGTCCGGGCGCCGCTGGAAGACAGCGGTGACCTGGCCGAGGTCCGGAAGCTCGTCGACGCGGTGCGCGACGGCGGTACCGGGGCCGCGCAGCAGCGGGCGGTGGCCGGCGAGGAGACGGCGGCCGCGGTGCGGTGGCTCACCGCGGCGACCGTGCCCGCCGCGCATGGAACGCTGCTGACCGGGTAGCCGCGACCATGACGACTTCCACCACCGCGGCGGCCACCCGGCCGGCCGCGCGAGGCCCGCTTTCGGCTTCGGTGCTGGGCATCCTCCTGCGCGAACAGCCGCGGGCCGACCTGGACTTCGACGGTCTCGCCGACGCCGACCCGCTCGGCGACGACCTCCAGCTGGCCCTGCACCTGTGCTACGAACTGCACTACCAGGGCCTGCCGGGCGTGTCCCCCGACTGGGAATGGGACCCGGAGCTGCTGCGCCTGCGCGGCGCGCTGGAGGCCCGGTTCCTCGCCGCTTTGCGCGAGAACGTGGCGGGCGGCGACGACGTCCAGGCGGAACTCGACGGCCTGCTGGTCGAGCCGATCGACGTCGAAGGCGTCTCGCACTACCTGCGCGACCACGGCGATTGGACACAGCTGCGGGAGTACTTCACGCACCGCTCGATCTACCACCACAAGGAGGCCGATCCGCACGCGTGGGTGATCCCGCGGCTGCGCGGCCGCGCCAAGGCCGCGCTGGTGGCGGTCGAGTTCGACGAATTCGGCGGCGGCCGCGCGGAGCTCGTGCACGCCCGCCTCTACGCCGACCTGCTGCGCGCGGCCGGGCTGCCCGACGGCTACCTGGAGCTCATCGACCAGGTGCCCGGTTCCATGCTGGCGGTGGTCAACATGATGTCGCTGTTCGGCCTGCACCGGTCGTTGCGGGGCGCGCTGTGCGGGCACTTCGCGGCGGCGGAGATCACGACAGCACCGTCCGCGCAGCGGATGGACCAGGCCCTGCGACGCCTGGAGGCCCCGGAGGCGTGCCGGTTCTTCTACACCGAGCACATCGAAGCCGACGCGGTCCACGAGCAGGTCATGCGCCACGACGTGCTCGGCGACCTGCTGGACCAGGAGCCCGAACTGGCCGCCGACATCGTGTTCGGCATCCAGGCGACCGAGTTCCTCGAGGGCCGCTTCGGCGAGCAGGTGCTGAGCCGCTGGAAAGCCGGCCGGTCGTCCCTGCGGAGCTGACCCGGAAATGGCCTCCCGGCCGGACCGGGAGGCCATCGCCCGTCAGTCGTCCGCCTGGGTGCGGACGCGTTTGCGGTGACTGGTGTCGCAGAACGGGAACCGCTTGCTCCGCCGGCACGCGCACACCGCGACCAGGAACCGGTCGGAGCGCACCAGCTCGCCGTCGGGCGTGCTCAGCTCGACCGGCCCCTCCACCAGGACCGGGCCGCCCGGGACGACGGTCACCCGGCGAGGCCCGCGCTCAGCGTTCGGCACGCAGCACCACCAGCTCTTCCACCCGCTGGCCGGGCTCGATCAGCCCGGCCGCCTCGAGGAAGTCGGTCCGTCCGGAAAGGACCGGGCCGAACGGGATTCGCGCACGCCGGGCCACCGTGGCCCGCAAGCCCTGCGCGGCCGGCATTTCCCGTGACTTGTCCACATCGGACAGTGCCGACTGCACGAGCAGCATCGTCCCGCCCGGGCGCAGCAGCGTGCCCGCGGCGGCGCACAGCGGGTCCAGCAGCGCGCGGCCGTCCGGGCCGGCGTCCCAGCCCCGGGTGGCCCGGACCGTCGCCGCCGGGGACGGCACGTACGGCGGATTCGCGACGACGACGTCGAACGGGCCCTCGCGCAGCGCTCGGGCGAGGCCGCCCCGGCACGGGCGCACGGCGAGCTGCCGGACCAGCGCGTTCAGCCGGGCCGAGGCCAGCGCCCGGCGCGAAAGATCCACCGCCAGCACGGTTCCCGCGCCGCGGCGGGCCAGCGTGATCGCCTGCGCGCCGGTGCCGGTGCACAGGTCGAGGGCGCGGGCGCCGGGCGGGATCGCCAGTTCGGCGATCGCCGACGCGAGCAGGGCGGTGTCTTCCTGGGGGCGGTAGACGCCGGGCAGCCGCAGCATCCGCGGGGCGGGCGGTACGGGCGAGTGGACGACGGACCGGGCGGCCAAGGGGCCCGGGCGGACGGGTTCCGCCGACGTGGTCATCTGGGTCTCCTTCACCTCACCGCGGTCCCGGCGCGATCGCCGGCGACAACCGCGTCGCTCCCGGCTTACCCGGCGATCTTCGGGGCAAACGCCGGTGGTTGAGCGGTGCACGGCGGGGTATCCGGTGCGGAAACGACCGTGAAGGAGGGACGAAATGACGTCCGAAGAGCGCACGCAGCACCCGACCGACCCCGCCGAAGGCGCCCGGGGCGACGACCCGCACGGCGACACGCCGGAAGCCCAGCGCGAAACCCTCCGCGGCGAGCAGGGCACGTCGACCGGGGACGAGCACGACGACAGCGACCCGCAGTCGGGCTGAGGCACGAAAAAACGGGGTCGCGTTCGGACTGTCCGAACGCGACCCCGTTTTTCGTGCTCACTCGAATGCGAACGGCAGGGCGTCCACGCACGCCTGGTACTTCTGCACCATCTCGTGCTCGGTGTGCCCCGCGACGAACAGGTGGGCCAGCTCGAAGCTGTAGCTGTCCTGCTCGGGCAGGTCCGACAGCCGCTGCCCCACCTCCGGCACGATTTCGATCTGGGTGCCGTCGATGCGGTTCTGCACCGTCGCGATCTCCTCGGGCGTCGGCACGCGCGTCACGACGCCGTCCTCGAACCGGCGCAGGTACCACTTGCCGGCGATCTGGTAGGTGCCCTTGCGGGGCCGGCGGCCGGGGTCCTGGCCCAGGCCGAGGCGGACCATGATCTCGTGGTTGGCGACGCCGTCGACGAACTCGAACAGCTCGGCGTGCGACTGCGAGTGCCGCGGGTTGATCTCCAGCAGGCACACCTGGCCGGAGTCGGGGTCGCAGAAGAACTCGATGCTGAAGGTGCCGTTGTCGAAGCCGATCTGCTTCATCACGCGCTCCGCGACCTCGCGCATCCGCTGGACCGGCTCTTCCCCCAATTGCGATGGGTACTGGTGGCGCAGGAAGGACGAGCTGTCCGGGTAGTTGATCGAGTCGAGGGCGCCGTAGACGGTGACCTCACCCTGGTGGACGTACCCTTCGACGGCCGCCTGGACGCCGTGCAGCGCCTCCTCGGCCAGGCAGGCGGCCCCGCCGACCCGGGCGATCTCCGGCGGCAGGCCGGCCTGGTCGAGGACGTAGCCGAACGGCTCCCCCACCCGGCCGACGCCGGCCCGGATCTCGGCCACCGCGTCGGCGAATTCCGCGTCGTTCTCAGCCTTGAAGGCGAGCTCGGAGGAAAAGGACTTCACCGGCTTGAGCCACATGGGGTAGCCGACACCCTCGGGCGGAGCGGGGCGCTCGTCGCCGAGCTCGACGATGCCGAAGTTCGGCAGCTCGTCGATCACCTTTCTCTGCTCCAGCCGGCTCCAGTACTTGTGCTCGCACTTCAGCACCGCTTCGAGGGAGACGCTGGGCAGGCCGTAGCGGCCGCAGAGGATGGGTACGAGCGTCGCGGCGGGGAAGTCCCAATAGCTGACGATCGCGCCGACTTCGCCGTCGAACGCGTCGAGTTCGTGCTGCGCTGTCTTCAGCAGCGCTTCGAAGTCGATTTCGCCGTGTTGCAGCTCTTCGGGGGTCAGGAGCCCGTGGAACCGGTAGCTTCCGGCCCACGGCAGGCGATCCAGTACGCGCTGGTTCTCCTCGTCCAGGCCGATCACGAAGATGTCGGTACTCATGAGCTGGGGCTACCCCTGGTTTCGCGCGGGCGAAACGGGCCGGATGGCCGGTTTGGCCGGGCGTTCAGCGGGCACCCGCAGGCATGACAGCCCTGCCCGAACCGCTCTCGCTGTGGGTCGAAACCGCTCCCGCCCCGGATCGCACCGCCGTCCCGGTGCCGGAATCCGCCGACGTCGCGGTGCTCGGCGCGGGCATCGCCGGGCTCACCACCGCGCTGCTGCTCGCGCGCGCCGGCCGGTCGGTCGTCGTGCTGGAGGCCGAGCGGGTCGCGGCCGGGGTGTCCGGCCACACGACCGCGAAGGTCAGCGCCCAGCACGGGGCCAAGTACGCGGACCTGACGTCCCGCCACGGCGCCGGTGCGGCGAAGGCCTACGCCGGCACCCAGTCGGCGGCCCTCGAATGGGTGGCGGCCACCGCGGCCGACCTCGGCATCGACTGCGGCTTCACCCGCGCGGACAGCTACGTCTACACGACCCGGGAAAGCACCGTCGACTCCCTCAAGCAGGAGGCCGCCAGCCCCGCCGCGGCGGGGCTGGCGGCGTCCTTCACCGAGGAGGTCGCGCTCGACGTGCCCGCGCTGGGCGCCGTGCGGACCACCGGGCAGGCGCACTTCCACCCGCGACGGTGGCTGCTCGGCCTGGCCGCGGAAATCGAGCGGGCGGGCGGCACGATCGTCGAGCACGCCCGGGCCACCGCGCTCAACGGCCGGACCGTCCGGACCTCGCGCGGTGACGTCGTGGCGGGCGAAGTCGTGGTCGCGACCCACTATCCCGTCCTCGACCGCGGCCTGTACTTCGCCCGGCTCGATCCGGTGCGCGACCTCGTCGTCGCCGGCCCCGCGGCCGGGAACAGCGCGCCCGAAGGCATGTTCCTCGACGCCGACACGCACCACTCCGTGCGCGGCTACACCGAGCAGGGCACCCCGATGGTGATCGCCGGCGGCGAGCACTACCGGGTGGGCGCGCACGTCAACGTCGAACGCCGGTACAGGCGGCTGGCGGACTGGGCGGACCGGCACGCGGGCCTGCACCGCGTCACCCACCGCTGGTCGGCCCACGACATGTCCACGCCCGACCTGCTGCCCTACGTCGGCCGCTATCTGCCGGGGACGAAGAACCTGTGGGTGGCCACCGGGTTCGGCCAGTGGGGCATGACCGGCGGCACGGCCGCTGGGCACGTGCTGGCGGCGCGGATCCTCGGCGAGCCGCACCCGGCCGCGGACCTGTTCGACCCCAACCGCTTCGACGTGCGCTCGGTGCTCGAGGTGGCCCAGGACAACCTGACCGTCGCGAAGTACCTCGTCGGCGACCACGTCGCCGCGCTGTGGCGGTCCGAGAAGCTCGACGACCTCCAACCCGGCGAGGCCGAGATCGTCCGGGTGGGCGGCGAGCTCGTCGCGGCCCACCGCGACGACGCCGGGAAGCTGCACACCGTCGGCGCGCACTGCACCCACCTGGGCTGCCTGGTTTCGTTCAACGACGCGGAGAAGACCTGGGACTGCCCGTGCCACGGCTCGCGGTTCGGCGTCGACGGCGAAGTCGTGCAGGGCCCGGCGGTCCGCCCGCTGCGCCGCGGCCCGGACTGAGCCGCGGCGCGAACCCGGGCTAACCGGACGCGAGCTTCTTGCCCGCGTCGTACAACAGGTGCAGGGCGTCCGCCAGGCCGACGGCCGTCAGCATGGCCGCCGCCAGCCGGGTCACGCGCGGGGCCATCACCAGGCCGCCGGCCAGTCCGGTGGCGATCCAGACGTTCAGGCAGAATGGGCACGAGACGAGCTCGCCGACCGCGTGCCCGACGTGTCCCTTCGCCGGGACGGACTCGTTCAGCTCGTCGTCTCCGGCCGGTTCTTCGTACCGGGTGAACGGGGCGCGCAGCGGGCTGGTGACGGCGTCCTTGGCCAGCAGGCGGCTGGCCTTGAACGTCGCCACGCCCAGCAGGATCGTGTCGCCGGCGCCGATCCGCCGCGGCAACCGGGCCCCGACGGCGCGGCCGAGCAGCGTCAGCCCGCCGACGAGGCCACTGTAGGCACCCATCGCGGCGACGTACCCGCCCAGCGGCCGGTCTTCCCCGCCGGCGTAGCTGCGCTGGACCTGCTTCGCCTTGCGGGTGACGTCTTCGATGACGCTCATGCGTCCGCCGATCCGGGCTGCATCATCTTGCCCTGCTGTTTCGCCTTCGCCTGGTCGGGAAGAAGGCGCGAGCCGGCCGCCTGGAGCTTGTTCTTCACCGCGCCGGGGACGATCTTGTCCTTGCCGGACATCAGCGCTTCGTAGCCCGCTTCGGCGATCTCGGCCGGGCTGTCCTTGTCGCCGGTGGCGATCTTGGTGTCCGCCATGTCGGCGCGTTCGAAGAACTCGGTGTCGACCGGGCCCGGCAGCATCGCGGTGACGGTGACGCCCTTGTCCTTCACCTCGGCGCGCAGGCCTTCGGAGAACGACGTCAGGAACGCCTTCGAGGCGGCGTAGACGGCCTGGTAGGGCGCGGGCGACGTGCCGGCGATCGACGAGGTGAACAGCACCCGGCCGTGGCCGCGGCCGACCATGCCGGGCACCACCCGCTTGGTCAGGTGCACGGCCGAGCGGACGTTGAGGTCGACGACCGTCAGCTGGTCCTCCAGCAGGGTGTCCCCGGCGAACTCGCCGTTGATCCCGACGCCGGCGTTGACGGCCAGTGCTTCGACCGGGCGGTCCGCGAGCCGGCGCACGAGTTCCTCGACGCCGTCCGGGGCGGCGAGGTCGGTGCGGACCGCCTCGACCTGCGCCCCGCACGCGCGGACCGCGTCGGCGGCCGCGGCGAGCTCGGCGTCTTCGGCGGCCAGGACGAGGTCGAAGTCGTGCCGGGCGAACTGCTTGGCCAGCTCCAGCCCGATCCCGCTCGACGCGCCGGTGACGACGGCGAGCGGCTTGGTTGCGGTGGTCATCCGTGCTCCTTCCGGTGCTTCTCCCGTCGGCTACCCGCCGCCGAGGGCGGCAATCATGGTTTCCCGGTACGCCGGGCGGGTATTTCGCGGCGGTGGGACGCACCAGACTCCGGCGCAGTGACCTGCGCGGCCCGGGCATCAAGCGCATCCGCCGCGGCCGCGGGTTCTCCTATGCCATGCCCGACGGTTCACCGGTGACCGACGACGAGCTGCTGACCCGGATCAAGGACCTCGTCATCCCGCCGGCCTGGCGGAACGTGTGGATCTGCCCGTACCCGAACGGACACGTCCAGGCGGTCGGCACGGACGACGCGGGGCGGCGCCAGTACCTGTACCACGAGCAGTGGCGGCGCGACCGCGACGAGGAGAAGCACGACCGCGTGCTGCAGATGGCCCGCCGGCTGCCGGCCTGGCGTTCGTCGGTGGCGGACGACCTCGCCGGGCGCGGCCTGACCCGCAAGCGAGTGCTCGCGGCGGCGTTGCGCATGCTCGATCGGGGGATCTTCCGCACCGGCGGCGAGGAGTACGCGGAGGAGAACGGCACCCACGGCGTCGCGACGCTGCTGCGTTCGCACGCGGCGGTCCGGGGTGACGAATGCCGGTTCTGCTACGTCGCGAAGGGCGGTCTCGATCGCGAAGTGGCCATCCGCGACGCCGAGCTGGCGTCGGTGGTGAAGGCGTTGCTGCGCAGCCGGTCGGAGAGCGACCGGCTGCTGGTCTACCGCGAGGGCGGCACGTGGCACGAGGTCCACGCGGCCGACATCAACGAGCGGTTCAAGGAGCTCGCGGGCGAGGACTGCACGGCCAAGGACATGCGCACGTGGAACGCGACGGTCCTGGCCGCGGCGGCCTTCGCGGCCGCGGACCCCCCGACGTCCGAGACGGCCCGCAAGCGCGCGGAGGCGAAAGTGATGAAGGAGGTCTCCACGGCGCTGGGCAACACCCCGGCGGTCTGCCGCTCGTCCTATGTGGACCCCCGGCTCGTGGAGGCGTACCGCGCCGAGCGCACGATCGCCCCGGCGTTGAAGAGGGCGGCGCGCCTGGACGGCGACGAGGCGCGGGCGGTGCTGGAGAGGGCGTGCGCACGGCTGCTGAACGCGTCGTGACGGTGTGGAGTGGGAGGCACGGTGGGATCCATCCGAACGTGTACTGGCCCGGAGCTGCGCCGGTCGGGGACCCTGGAGGGGATGACGACATCGGCAGTCCGCTGGCGCGCCTCGATCGCCCTCACCGTGGGCGGCGAGGGAACGGTGGCGAGCATCGTCGAGTCCGACCACGGAAGTGAGGGCTCGGCGCGCGAGTGGGTGGAACGGAAGCTGCCCCGCACGAGATTCCCGGCGTGGATCCCGGCGGCCCGGCGAGGAGACGGGGTGGAGTTGTTCGGCCGGGTGGCCCGAGGCCGGGTGGTGACGGGCCGGCTGGTGCCGACCTGGGAACCGGAGGCGCCGGTGTGGCACGCGGATCGAGCGGGAGATGCGGTGCAGTGGCGCCGCTGCGCGGCTGAGGACCGCTGAGGCACCCGGCGGGGGCCGGGCCGAAGGCTGGATGCGGCCGCAACCCACGCGCGCCCGCACGATCCAGCCTCGACGCCGCCCAACGCAGCTCTCCGCGCCCCCAAGCGGCCCTAAGCGCATCCACCGCAACCCAAGCCGACCCAGCGCACCTAAAAGTCACCCCGGGCCACCGCCACCGGAGCTTCCGGACCGCTCAAGGCTGCCCGGAAGCGCGCAGCCGAACTCAGGCCGCGCCCACATCCTTGCGCAGCAAGCAGAACTCGTTGCCTTCCGGGTCCTGCAGGACCACCCACGACTCCTCGCCCGTCTGGCCCACGTCCGCCGGCCGGGCGCCCAATGCCGTCAAGCGCGTCAGTTCCGTCTCCTGGTCCACCCCCGCCGGGCTCACGTCGAGGTGCAGGGGGAGCTTGCCGCGGCGGGGGTTGTCCGTCTGGGCGAGGATCAACGTCACCGGCCCCTCACCGAACGCCGCTCCCGGGGGGCCCAGGGCCAGGCCGTCCGGCTCGTGGCCGATCACCTCGTAGCCGAGGACCGCGCACCAGAACTCGGCCAAGCGGTCCGGGTCGTGGCAGTCCAGCACCAGCTCGGTGATCCGGCAGGCCATCCGCTCACTTCCGTTCCGACTCCGCCACCGCCGCGGCTTCGTCGTCGTCCATCGCCTTCGTGTCCCGCGGCGGCAGGAACGGCTCCTCCTGGTCGTCCGCGCGGCCCGCCTCGATCGTGCGGCCGCGGGCCAGCTCCGCGTCCAGCTCGGCCCCCAGCAGGATCGCGAGGTTGGAGATCCACAACCATACAAGGAACACGATCACCCCGGCCAGCGAACCGTAGGTCTTGTTGTAGGAACCGAAATTCGCGACGTACAGCGCGAAACCGGCCGACGCCAGCACCCACAGCACCACCGCCAGCAGCCCGCCCGGCGTCAGCCACTTGAAGCCCGGCAACCGCACGTTCGGCCCCACCCAGTACAGCAACGCGAACGCCAGACTCACCAGCAGCGCGATCACCGGCCACTTCGCGATCTCCCACACCAGCACGCCCGTCGAGCCGAGGCCGATCAGGTCGCCGAGCCGGCGGGCGACCGTGCCCGTCGCCACCACGCCCAGCGCGCACGCCGCCAGCAGCACCACGATCCCGACCGTCAACGCGATCCGCAGCGGGATCGTCTTCCACACCGGCCGTCCCTCCGGCATGCCGTAGATCGCGTTCGACGCCCGCATGAACGCGCCGATGTAGCCCGACGCCGACCACAGCGCGCCCAGCAGGCCGATGATCGCCAGCGGGCCGGCCAGGCTGCGCGAGCCGGTCAGCTCCCGGATCGCGCCGACGAGGATGTCCTCGCCCTGGCCCGGCACGACCTGGTTGATGTTGTCGATCACCGTCTGGATCTTGTCCGGGCCGAGCAGACCGAGGATCGCGGTGAGCACGATGATGCCCGGGAACAGCGACAGGACGCCGTAGTAGGTGAGCGCCGCCGCCCAGTCGGTGAGGTTGTCGCGGTTGAACTGCTTGAACGTCCGTTTCAGCGCCCCGCCCCACGACCGTTTCGACAGGTCCCCGGGTCCTTCGGGTTCTTTCCCGTGTCTGGCCACCGTCGCCACCTCCTGCTTCGTCGGGGCGGGCATACCCCCGTCCGGGAGTGGGTATGCCTGGTTCGTCACTCGAACCAGGAGGAAGCCGTGCCCGAGGTCAGCCGCGTGATCGACGTACCACCCGACGCCGTGTTCGCCGTGCTCGCCGACGGCTGGATGTACGCCGGCTGGGTGGTGGGCAGCTCCCACATCCGCGACGTCGACGACGAATGGCCCGCGGTCGGCTCCCGCATCCACCACAGCGTGGGCCCGTGGCCGGTGCACATCCAGGACGTGACGGTGGTCCGCGCGGTCGAGCCGGGCCTGTCACTGTCGCTGGAGGCCCACGGCTGGCCACTGGGTGCGGCGGCGGTCGGCTTGACGCTGGTCCCCCACGGCGACGGGCAGACGCTCGTCCGGATGACCGAGCACATCGTCCGCGGCCCCGGCAAGGTGCTGCCCGAGGCGGTACAGGCGCTGATCGCCAAGCCCCGCAACACGGAGTCCCTCGCCCGGCTCGCCGACCTCGCGACGGGCAAACACGCCCGCGCCCAGCACGGCCACCCCAACCCCTAGCCGGACGGTCTCGCGCGGTCGGCCCGCGTTCCGGGACGGTCGGCTCGCGTACCTACGGGATCGGCCCAGGTGTCTCAAGGGGCCACACGCGTGACTGAGGGGCCACACGCGTGATTGAGGGGCCACACGCGTGATTGGAGGGACGACAAGGCGGAGCCACCGCGCTGGTGACCGAAGCGGGAGTCAGCCGTAGATGGCTCGGTGGGCGGCCCGGATCACCGCCGCGTAGCCGCCGCCGAGGCGGCCCGCACGGGCCAGGGCCGCGCGGGCCGCGTTGGCTCCCGGGCCGCCGTGGACCGCTCCGCCCGGGTGGGCCGAGGCGCCCGCCAGGTACAGGCGGTCCACCGGGGTGTCCGGGCGGCCCGTTCCCGGCAGCGGGCGGAAGAACAGCTGCTGGTGGATCGCCGACGTGCCGCCGTTGACCGCGCCGCCGACCAGGCCCGGGTCGTGCTCGGCCAGCTCGGCCGGGCCCTGGACGTACCGGGCCTTGATCAGGCCCGTGAACCCGGGCGCGTTGGCCTCGACCGTCTCCTCGATCCGCCGGGCCCGGCGGTCGAGGGCCGCGCGGCTCTCCATCGTGCCGCGCGGGACGTGCGTGTACGCCCACGCCGACTCGGTCCCCGCCGGGGAGCGCGACGGGTCGCTCGTCGTCATCTGGCCCAGCAGCAGGAACGGGCGGCGCGGGGTCCGGCCGCGGACGAGCTCGCCGCCGAACGCCGACAGGCCGTCCAGGTCCGTGCCCAGGTGGATCGTGCCCGCGCCGCGCGCCGCCTCGGCCGTCCACGGGATCGGGCCGGACAGCGCCCAGTCCACCTTGACCGTCGCGCTGTCCCACTGGAACCGCCGGAGGTCCTCGAGGAACCGGGACGGCAGCCAGGCCGGGTCGAGCAGCGAACCGTAGAGCAGCGGCGCCGGGATGTCGGCGAGCACTGCCTTGCGCGCCCGCACCGGATCTCCGGCGGCGTCGCGGACCCCCAGCGCCCGCCCGTCCGCGACGAGCACCTCGTCCACCGGACGTCCACAGTGGACACGCCCACCCCGGGACTCGAGGCGGCGGACCAGCGCCGCGGCCAGCTCCCCCGCGCCGCCCACCGGCACCGGGAAGCCCTCGTCCTGGCCGATCATCGCCATCAGCCAGCCGAACACCGCGCTGCCGGCGTTGTCCACCGAAAGGTCGCTGTGCGCGGCGTTCCCGGCCAGCAGCAGTTTCGCGCCCTCGCCGGTGAACAGCTCGTCGCCGAACCGGCGCACCGGCAGCGTCAGCATCCGCGCCAGCCGCAGCGCGTCGCCGGTTCCCGTGCGGCGCAGCAGCTTCAGCGCCGGGCGGACCGGCGGGAACGACGTGAACAGCGTCTCCAGCAGCGGCTCGCGGATCTCCCGCCACTGCCGGAACATCCGCCGCCACGCGTCGCCGTCGCCGTCGCCGAACTCCTCGACCGACGCCGCCGTGCGGTCGAGGTCGCGGGACAGCAGGACGCACCGGTCGTCGGGCAGCACGTGCGCCAGGACTTCGGGCGCGTGCCGCCAGCGCAGGCCGTGCTCCTCCAGCCGCAGGCCCCGGATGGCCGGGGACACCGCGCTCATCGGGTAGAACGCGCTGAACAGGTCGTTGCGGAAGCCCGGCTCGGTGACTTCGGCGGTGCGGACGGCGCCGCCGGCGTGCTCGGTCGCCTCCAGGACCAGCACCGACCAGCCCGCGTCGGCCAGCAGGTTCGCCGCCACCAGGCCGTTGTGGCCGGCGCCGATCACCACCGCGTCGACGGCTTCCGTACTCACTCCGGCCTCCCGGCTGGTCAGGCTTGCGACTGGTGGCTCGGCCCGACCCGGGTGAGCGAGCGGAGCCGGGCCAGGACCCCGTCGCGGCGCGGCGGGGCCAGGGGCGGGCTCGCCGCTCCCGCGCCCGACCGGAGCCCGGTGACCAGGTCGGCGAGCGCGGCCGCGGCGTCATACCGAGGTTGCCAGCCCAGCGCGGTCTCCGCCAGCGTCGTGTCCGCGAGCGCCGCCCGGTCGGCCAGTTCGAGCCAGCCGGGGTGCACCGGCAGCACCCCGCCCAGCCAGGCCGCACGGGTCGCGAGCCGCACCACCGGCTTCGGCACCGGGAGGCGCGCTCCCCCGAGGACACCGGCCAGCGCGTCGGCGTCGAGCACCTCCGGCGCGGCCAGGTTGACCGCACCCGCGAACCCCTGGCCGAGGATGAGCCGGATCGCTTCGGCGACGTCGGTGGTGTGCACGATCTGCGCCCGCAGGTCCGTCCACAGCGGAACCGGCAGCCGCCGCCCGCCGACGAGGTGGGCGGGCACCGCCGGGCCGAGCAGCCACCGCGCGAACTCCCCCGCCGCTTCCCGGTGCAGGATCGCGCACGGCCGGAGCCGCGCCACCTTCACCTGCGGGTACTTCTCTTCGAACCGGTCCAGCAGGGCTTCCAGCGCGGCCTTCCCGCGGCTGTAGGCGCTGCCCGCGATGCCGTCGCACGGGAAGTCCTCGGCTACCTTCTCCCAGCGCGGCGCGGGCCCGTAGGCGGCCACGGACGAGGCCACGACCAGGTGCGGCACCCCGGCGGCCGCCGCGGCGGCGAGCACGTTCCGGGTGCCGTGGTCGTTGGTGCGCCACATCGGCGGGTCCCCGCGCACCGGTGAGATCGCCCACGCCAGGTGCACGACGGCGGCCGCCCCCGCGAACACCTCGGCCAGCTCCTCTTCGGCGCCGGGAAGACCGACGTCGACGGCCCGCCAGCCCGCCCGGCGGTACGGCTCGGCCGTCGTGTCCGGCAGCCGCCGCGCGAGCCCGACCACGTCGTGGCCGGGCTCCAGCGCACCCAGCAGTGCCGTTCCGACGTTCCCGGTCGCCCCGGTGATCACGATACGCACCCGAAAGGCTTACCCGGTGTGGCCGCGCCGAAACTCAGACCAGATCGCGCGGGATCCGCCGGTGCCAGTTCCGCGACACCACCCGGCGAGCCCCGTCGTAGCCGTCGAGCTGCGCGTCGATGACGAACTCGGTGTCGGTGCACGACACCCGGGTGCGGGTCTCGCTGCGCGCCACCCAGTCGCCGCGCGCGAAGGTGACGTCCCACGCGGTTTCCGCGACCGGCGAGCAGAAGTCGTCGGCCACCCAGCTGTAGCGCTCGCGGACGTCCCGGGTGACCTCCAGGTCGAGGTCGTCGAACCGGACCGTTCCCGCGTCCTTCACGATGTCCAGCGCCGACCGGTAGTCGACGAGGTCCCGCGAGACGGTCCAGCGCTGCTCCCCCGGGGTCACCGCCGTCACGGACATCGGCGGCGCGCCTTCGGGTTCGCCGAACGGCCGCGCCGGCAGCTCGTCCGGCTCGGCGACCGGGCGCACCGGCAGCTCCAGCGCGCTGTGTCCGGTGTGGACACTCAGCAGCACCGGGGTCGGCGGCGGCCAGGCCAGCGGCCAGTACGACGTGGACAGCGAAAGCCGGATCCGGTGCCCGGCCGGAAAAGCCTGCGCCACGGCGTTCAGCTCGATCTCCACCGGGCACCGCTGCCCCGGTGCCATCGGCGCCGGCTCGTCGTGGCCGTCGCGGTGGGTCAGGTTGAGCAGCCCGTAGGTGACGCGGGTGGCCCGCCCGTCCGGGGCGACGTCCGAGATCCGCGCCGCGACCATCGCCACCGGCTGGTCGGCCGAGACTTCCAGCCGCACCTTCGGGGAGCCGAGGATTTCGCAGCGCTCGGTGAGCACGTCGGTGTCGAACACGAGCGACCCGCCGTCCTCCTCGCGCTGGTCGTAGGGCAGGTCCGGCGGGGCGCTGTAGGACGCCCACTTCCCGGAGAACTGCCCGACCGAAAGCGGCGAAGACACGGTCAGCGCCTCGTCGGCCACGTCCTCGCCCGGCCGCGCGAGGCGATGCCGGGCCAGCGGCAGTTCCTGCGGCTCGACGTGCGGGGACGGCCAGGTGGCCTCGCCGACCCAGCGGCCGGGACGGTCCTCGTAGGACGTCGACGGCGGCACGCTCTCCTGCATCCAGGTGCGCAGCATCGGCCCGTCCATGGCGCCGTTCTCCTCGCCACGCAGCCAGTGGTCCCACCAGCCCACGACCTCCTGGAGGTAGCCGATCGCCGGGCCCGGCTCGCCGAGGTGCGGGTACTTGTGCGACCACGGCCCGATCAGGCCGCGGCGGGGGACGTCGAGGTGGGCCAGCAGCCGGATGACGGCGTTGGAGTAGCCGTCGGCCCAGCCGCTGGAAGCCAGCACCGGCACCTGGACGTCGGTGTAGTTCTCCGACACCGACGCGTGCCGCCAGTAGTCGTCGCGGCGCTGGTGGCCGAGCCAGTTCTCGATCCACAGGCTGCAGTTGTCGAGGCGTTCCAGCCACATTTCGCGCCACCGATCGCCGACGACCGCCGGGTCGGGCGGCAGCGTGGCGTAGGCGAACATCGTGCCGGACTCGGCGACGTTGTCCGAGAGCAGGCAGCCGCCCATGTAGTGCATGTCGTCGGCGAAGCGGTCGTCGGTGAACGACGAGATGACGATCGCGCGCAGGCTCGGCGGTTTCCGGGCCGCCACCTGCAACGCGGCGAACGCCCCCCAGGAGATCCCCATCATCCCGGTGTCGCCGGTGCACCAGGGCTGTCCGGCGATCCATTCGAGGACTTCCTCGGCGTCGAGCTGCTCGCGTTCGAGGTACTCGTCGGCCAGGACGCCCTCGGACTCGCCGGTGCCGCGGATGTCCACGCGCACGCAGGCGTACCCGTGGCCGGCGAGGTAGGGGTGGTGGATCGAGTCGCGGGGCGCGGTGAGGTCCCGCTTGCGGTAGGGGATGTATTCGAGGATCGCCGGCACCGGCTCGGCGTCCGACGAGACCGGCCGCCAGATGCGGGCGGACAACACGGTCCCGTCGGACATCGGGATGCCGACGTGGCCTTCCTCGGTGATTTCGTACGGCAGCGAGGTGACGGCTCGCAAGAGTCAGTTCCCTCCCCAGGGGTTACGGCTGCAGCAGGATCTTCTGGGCGCCGTCGAGCTTCTTCTGGAAGATCTCGTACGCCCGCGGCGCGTCGTCCAGCGGCAGCTTGTGCGTGGCGAAGCCTTCGACGCCGAGCGGGTCGCCGTCGCCGGTGAGCACCGGCATGACGTCGTCGAGCCAGTGCCGGACGTTGGCCTGGCCCATCCGCAGCTGGATCTGCTTGTCGAACAGCTCCATCATCGGCATCGGGTCGACCATCCCGCCGTAGACGCCGGACAGCGAGATCGTGCCGCCGCGGCGGACGCTGTCGATGGCGGCGTAGAGCACGCTCAGCCGGTCGATCCCGGCCTTCTCGGTGATCTTCTCGCCGAGCGGCTGCGGCAGCAGCCCGACCAGGGTGTGCGCGAGCTTGCCGACCGGGGCGCCGTGCGCCTCCATGCCGACCGCGTCGATCACCGAGTCCGCGCCGCGCCCGTTGGTCAGCTGGCGGATGGAGTCGCCGATTTCCTTGTGGTCACGGGTGTCCAGCGCGGTGGCACCGTGTTCGCGGGTCCGGGCGAGGCGCTCGGGCACCAGGTCGACGCCGATCACCTGGCCGGCCCCGCGGTGCCGGGCGATCCGGCAGCTCATCTGCCCGATCGGGCCGAGGCCGAAGACGACGACGGTGCCGCCTTCGGGGACGTTCGCGTACTCGACGGCCTGCCAGGCGGTCGGGACGACGTCGGAGAGGTAGACGAACCGTTCGTCCGGCGGGCCGTCCGGGACCTTGATCGGCCCGTAGTGCGCCTGCGGGACGCGCAGGTACTCGGCCTGGCCGCCGGGGACCTGGCCGTAGAGCTTGGTGTAGCCGAGCAGCGCCGCGCCCTTGCCCTGCTCGCGGACCTGCGTCGTCTCGCACTGCGACTGCAGGCCGCGCTCGCACATCCAGCAGTGGCCGCAGGAGATGTTGAACGGGACGACCACCCGGTCCCCCGGCTTGAGGTTCGTGACCTCCGGCCCGACCTCTTCGACCACCCCCATCGGCTCGTGGCCGAGGATGTCGCCTTCGGTCATGAACGCGCCCAGCACCTCGTACAGGTGCAGGTCGGAGCCGCAGATCCCGGTCGAGGTGATCCGCACGACCGCGTCCGTGGCCTCCTCGATCTTCGGGTCCGGCACCTCGTCGACGCGGACGTCGCGTTTGCCGTGCCAGGTCACTGCCTTCATGGCTCTCCCTTTCCGCGGGCGGGTCTTTCGCCCCGGCTTCCCGCGGAGGGCGGCGGGCAAACTCAGGTGAGCAGGTCGGCCACCAGGTAGACGGCCGCGGCCACCGCGGCGGCGGCCGGGAAGGTCAGCACCCAGCCCATGACGATGTCGCGGGCGATGCCCCAGCGGACCGCCGAAAGCCGCTTGGTCGCACCCACCCCCATGATCGCCGCCGTGATGACGTGGGTCGTCGAGATCGGTGCCTTGACCGCGAACGCCGTCACGTACAACACCGACGACGCCACGGATTCCGCGACGAACCCGTGCGGCGGGTCGAGCGGGAACACCCGCCTGCCGAGCGTCCGCATGATCCGCAGGCCACCCGAATAGGTGCCCAGCGACAAGGCCGCGGCACACACCAGGGTCACCCACAACGGCACCGAGAACGACGTCTGCTGCCCCGCAGCCACCAGCGCCAGGACGATCACACCCATGCCCTTCTGGGCGTCCTGCAGGCCGTGGCCGAGCGCGAGCGCCGACGCGGAGACGATCTGGAACCGGCGGAACACCCGGCCGCTGCGGTGCGGGTTCGCCCGCCGCAGCAGCCACAGCGCGCCGACCATCGCGAGGTAACCCAGGCCGAGCCCGAGCAGCGGCGAGGCCACCATCGGGATCAGCACCTTCTCGGCGATCCCCGCCCAGTGCACGGTGCTCGCGGCGGCCAATGCCGCGCCGACCATGCCGCCGATCAGCGAGTGCGAGGACGACGACGGGAGGCCGAAGTACCAGGTGATCAGGTTCCAGGTGATGGCCCCGGCCAGCGCGGCGAAGACCACGGTGAGCGCGTCCGGCCCCATCGGGACGTCGATGATCCCCTTGGCCACCGTCGCGGCGATGCCGGTGGACAGCAGCGCGCCCGCCAGGTTCATCACCGCCGCCAGCACGAGGGCGGCGCGCAGGGTGAGCGCCCGCGTCGACACCGCGCTGGCGATGGCGTTGGCCGCGTCGTGGAAGCCGTTGGTGTAGTCGAAGACGAGCGTCAGGACGATCACCGTGACCAGGGCGGCGGTGCCCGTCACTCAGGACTCCTTGACCGCGATGGTCTGCACCACGTCGGCGAGGTGCTCGAAGGCGTCGGCGGCCAGCTCGAACTGCTCGACGACCTCCTTGGTCTTCAGCACCTCGAGGGCGTCCCCGCCCGGCTCGAACAGGTGGGCCAGGATCCGCCGGTAGACGCGGTCGGCCTCGTTCTCCAGCTCGTTGATCTCGATCCAGAACGGCTCGAGCTCGCCGACCTTGGCCAGGCCGGGCATCGAGGACGCGGTCAGCTCGGCGGCCCGGCAGAGCACCCGGACCAGGACGTCGATCCCCGGCGGGAAGGTGCCGATGCGGTACAGCACGGCCAGGTCCGCCGCGGTGTCCATGAAGTCCAGCACGTCGTCGATCTTGGCGGCCAGGGCCTGGATGTCCTCGCGGTCGAACGGCGTCACGAACGAGCTGTTGAGCTCCACCATGATCGTGTGCGTCAGCTCGTCGCCCTGGTGCTCGACCTCGTGCAGGCGCTTCGCGATCGCGTCCCGTTCGGCCGGGTCGGCGGCGACGAGGTCACTCAGCAGTGCGGTCGCGGCGACCAGGTTCTTCGCGGCGTCGGCGAGCAGATCGAAGAACCGGGTGCCCCGTGGGGTGAACCGCATGGATGGAAGTCCCTTCGTCGCGCACGCCGGTCGAGGGCCGGGTACCCCGTCCGGCCGTACGTTTAACAGCCGTTCTCCGGGAAACCAGGAGTCATGACCGATCCCGGATCCCGGCGCCTGAGAGTACTGCTCTGGCACGTGCACGGCTCGTGGACGGACGCTTTCGTCCGCGGCCGCCACGACTACTTCCTGCCGGTGTCGCCCGACGGTGCGCCGTGGGGCCTCGGCAAGGCGGGGCGGGACTGGCCGTCGGTGACCGAGGTTCCGCTCGACCGGCTGACCGAAGCCGAGCCCGACGTCGTCGTGCTGCAGCGGCCGGAGGAGCTCGAATTCGCCGTCCGCCTGGGCGTTCCGGCCGTCTACGTGGAACACAACGCGCCCCGGCCGTACGCCGCTTCGAGTGAACATCTGCTGGCCGGGCGGTCCGACGTCACCGTCGCGCACGTGACCCACTTCAACGCGGCCATGTGGGACTGCGGCCGCGCGCCGGTGACCGTCGTGCCGCACGGCATCCCCGACCCGGGCCCGCGCTACACCGGCGAGCTCGCCGCCGGCGTGTCGATGATCAACGAGCCGGTGCGCCGGGAGCGCGTCACCGGTGCCGACCTGCTCGGCACGCTCGCCGAGGCGGCCCCGGTCGACGTGTTCGGCATGGGGACCGAAGAGCTCGGCGCACCGCTGCGCGGGCTGGGCGACGTCGCGGCGCCGAAGCTGCACGACGAGATCGCCCGCCGCCGCGTCTACCTGCACACCGCCCGGTGGACGTCGCTGGGACTGTCCCTTTTGGAGGCCATGCACCTGGCGATGCCGGTCGTCGTCTTCGCCGCCACCGAGGCGGCCGAGGCGGTGCCGGCCGACGCGGGCGTGCTCTCCACCGACGTCTCCGTGCTGGCCCGGGGTTTCCGTGAGCTCCTGAACGAACCCGACTTCGCCGCGCTCGCCGGCAAGAACGCCCGCGAACACGCCCTGAAGCACTACGGGCTGGCCGCCTTCCTGACCGCTTGGGACCACCTCCTCGCCGAGACGGCCCGTTGAACCTCGAAGGGAACGCCTCACCGATGAAGATCGCGATGGTGTCCGAGCACGCCAACCCCCTCGCCGCACTGGGCGAAGCCGACGCCGGTGGCCAGAACGTGCACGTCGCCGAGCTGTCGGCCGCGCTGGTGCGCGCCGGGCACGAGGTCACCGTCTACACGCGACGGGAGAGCCGCGACGAGCCGCCGGAGGTCCGGACGCCGCACGGCTACCGCGTCGTGCACGTGCCGGCCGGGCCGCCGCGCAAGGAGCCGAAGGACCACCTCCTGCCCTACATGGGCGAGTTCGGCAGCTTCCTGCGCGACCAGTGGGCACTCGAACGCCCGGACGTGGCGCACGCGCACTTCTGGATGTCCGGCCTCGCGACGTCGCTGGCGGCGAGCGCGACCGGGACGCCGGTGACCCAGACGTTCCACGCCCTCGGCGTGGTCAAGAAGCGCTACCAGGGCGATCAGGACACCAGCCCGGCCGACCGCATCCGGCTGGAGCGGATCATCGGCCGCCAGGCCGGGCGCGTGATCGCCACCTGCTCCGACGAGGTCTTCGAGCTCTCCCGCCTCGGCGTGCCGCGGCCGCGGATCTCGATCGTCCCCTGTGGCGTCGACCTCGGCCGGTTCTCCCCCGACGGGCCGATCGCCCGCCGCCGGCTGCCGCACCGGCTGGTCGCCGTCGGCCGGCTGGTCCCGCGCAAGGGGTTCGACATCGCGATCACGGCGCTGGCCCAGCTCCCGGACACCGAGCTCGTCATCGCGGGCGGCCCGGAGCGCGGCCGGCTGTCCCAGGACCCCGAGGCGGGGCGGCTGCGGGAGCTGGCCGAGAAGCTCGGCGTCGGCGACCGCGTCCGCTGGCCCGGCCAGGTGTCCCGGGAGGACATGCCGGCGCTGCTGCGCTCGGCCGACGCGGTGGTGTGCACGCCGTGGTACGAGCCGTTCGGGATCGTGCCCCTGGAGGCGATGGCCTGCGGTGTCCCGGTGGTCGCGGCCGCGGTCGGCGGCTTGACCGACACGGTCGTCGACGGCGTCACGGGGCTGCTGGTCCGCCCGCACCAGCCGAAGGAACTCGCGTCAAGGGTCCGCCGGCTGATCGACGACCCGGCCCTCTGCCACGCCTACGGCACCGCGGGCCACGACCGCGCGGTCGCCCGGTATTCCTGGGACCGCGTCGCCGCCGACACGCTGCGCGCCTACCACAAGCTGGTCCCCCAGACCGCCGCCACCGCCTCGGCCCGCTGACCCGTCGTGAGTGGTAAGGCGGGTTAGACCCCAAAAAACAAACCACAAAAAAGACCCACAAACACCCGGGCCGGGGGAGAGGAAAGAGGGGGGGTGGGGAAAGAGTGTTTATATGAG